>CAZNFE010000290.1:0-4527 GCA_964571945.1 uncultured Pseudomonadales bacterium | reverse complement strand
GGATTATCCTTTTTTGCCGATTCAGCGAGCGCTTTGAAAAGCGTAGCACCCTGATCGGCGGGTAATGCATCGTTGTCCTGTTGCCATGAATAGTAGGCCAGTTGAGTAAAATCCCCGGTCTGCAACTCACCTGGAGAATGGATGGCCAGATCGATCAGCATCCTTGTTGGGCGCATCGAGTTGAGACTAAGTTCGAGTAGTTTCGTATAACGGGATACATCTATTCCTCCCGGAATTCGGGTTACTTCCACACCATCAGGATTAAACACAATCATGGTAGGGTAACCCTTGACACCGAAATGTTCTCCCCAGGATTGGGCCTGATTGGTATCGCCGTCAAGATAAACCGGCACAAACAACTTGCTTTGAGCAAGAAAGAGGTTGTTCTTAAATACCGTGTTTTTGATTTCCTGGCATGGAGGGCACCAGATTGCTCCCCAGTAGAGATAGAGTGGTTTGCGCAGTTCCTTTGCACGGCTGAATGCTTCCTCAACAGTCCCGGAAAACCAGCCGATGCCTGAAGCATGTAGGTTGGTCGACGGATCCTGGCGGGAGTCGTGTTGTTCTTGTTGATGATTACTTTTATCTGATGCTGACGGATTTGTCGATTCAGAAGTTTTTTCCGTGCCGTTGCAGGATGAAAGTAATATCAGAATAGCCAGCAGCAATGGCATGCTTAGTTTATTGAAGCTCATATCTGGTTCCGGGCCTGGGGTATATGCAGTGAATGACGATGCCTATGTTAGAAGCAGAAACGGGTTTGAGGCAAACGAATGCGCCAGATATCTGGATTCTGATGTTGATTTCCTGCTGCGTTGTGCTGCCGCATGCCCCCGCGAGAACCGCTGGAATCCAAAAAAACGGGACTAATACGGAGTTCCTTATAGTATAGTTGTAAGGAAGCTCAAGTATCGTTGCTGATGTTATCGGCAACCTGAACTGATTCCAACGGAACAAGAAGATCATGAGTGCTGTTTCAGAACATCAGCCATCTGCACAAAGTGAATTTGCACACAGGCCGTTACGGTTTGTCACAGCGGCATCGTTGTTTGACGGTCACGATGCAGCGATCAATATGATGCGCCGGTTAATACAGGCAGAGGGTGCCGAGGTGATTCACCTTGGGCACAATAGAAGTGTTCAAGAGATTGTTCGGGCAGCACTTCAGGAAGATGTGGATGGAATCGCAATAAGTTCGTACCAGGGTGGCCATGTCGAGTTTTTTACCTACATGGTTGACATGCTGAAACAACATAACGCAGCTCACATACGTATTTTTGGCGGCGGCGGTGGAACAATTACTCATGAAGAAATTGAGTATCTGCAACGCTATGGTGTTGAGCGCATCTATGATCCCCAGGATGGTATGGAAATGGGTTTAAACGGCATGATTGGGGACCTGGTACAGCGGACTCACAGTCATCGTGTCGCTGGTTCATTGCCGGCAAAAGTGGATCGGGATGATGAGATCTCAGTTGCACAGATGATTTCCGCCATTGAATCGGGTGACCTGGATGCCACGACACTCAATTCCCAGCGTGCCCGGTGGGAAGTGAGTGCAGGTAAGATACCGGTCATCGGGATAACGGGCACCGGTGGTGCAGGCAAAAGCAGCTTTACGGACGAATTGATTGCCCGTTTTCTCCGCACAAGGCCAACCATGCGGGTTGCTGTACTGGCCATTGATCCGACCAGACGCCGCACCGGGGGCGCACTGCTGGGCGACAGAATCCGGATGAATTCCCTCTCCTCGGGACATATCTATATGCGCTCCATGGCAACCAGACGACAGCATTTGGCTACCAGTGAGATGCTCGGGGATATCGTTCTGTTTCTGAAGTCGCTGGCTTATGACCTGATCATTGTTGAAACTGCCGGTATCGGCCAGAGTGATAGTGAAATTGTTGATCTCGTGGATCTGCCTGTTTATGTCATGACCGGAGATTATGGTGCTGCCAGTCAATTGGAAAAAATCGATATGATTGACTATGCCGAACTGGTAGTCCTGAACAAATACGATATGCGAGGCTCGGAAGATGCGCTCAGAGATATCCGTAAACAGTGGCGGCGCAACCATAACGATTTTTCACGAAACGATGAAGATATCCCCGTGTATGCCAGCATTGCCAGCCAGTTTAATGACCCTGGTGTCACATGGGTTTTTTACAATCTGTGCCGTAATCTCGTGAGCAAGCTGGATCTTGATCCTTCCCGGTGGATTCCTGAACTGGATACCAGGAGGAAGGAACCAAAATCTGTATCGCTCATTCCGGGTAACAGGATTCGCTATCTGTCAGAGATTAGCGAACAGGGTCGGCAGATAAATAAGAATATTGACGAGCATGCAAAATTAGCTGATCAGGCGCAGAGATTATATGAAACACTGAAAACACTGGAAGATGATTGCCTGCCAGAACCCCTGTCACTGTATCCGGCTGCAAAATTGTCTGCAGATGGAGATAAGACTCTGTTGGCAATCCGCCAGCATTACCAGGCTGCTGCCGGTGAACTCACTGCCGCGGAAACCAGCCTGCTTAGAGAATGGCCAGAACGACTAAAAGGTGTGCGCAGTGAAAAATACAGTTACCCCGTTCGAGGACGGGAAATTAGTGGTGAAAACTATCGAGAAAGCCAGAGTCATCTGAATATCCCGAAGATTGGCGCGCCTTCTTATACGGGTTGGGGGCAGTTGCTCAAATTTTTGTGCAAAGAAAATCTGCCAGGCTCCTATCCTTATACCGCGGGCGTGTTTCCCTATCGACGCGAGGGAGAAGACCCGACGCGCATGTTCGCAGGCGAGGGCACGCCCGAGCGAACTAACCGACGATTTCACTATGTCTCAAGAGCGCAACCGGCAAACAGGTTGTCGACTGCTTTTGATTCGGTAACCTTGTATGGAGAAGACCCGGACGAGCGCCTGGATATTTACGGTAAGGTCGGAAACTCGGGTGTTTCTATTGCTACGGTGGATGATATCAAGAAACTCTATTCTGGTTTCGACCTTTGTGACCCGAGCACGTCAGTGTCCATGACAATAAATGGACCAGCACCCATCATGCTTGCTTTTTTTATGAATGCAGCTATCGATCAGCAGGTGGAATTGTATCTGACGGAAACAGACCAATGGCAGAATGCAGAGAAGAAAATTGACCTCTATTTTAAGGACCGACAACGACCTTGTTATGCAGGTGATCTGCCGGATGGAAATGATGGCCTTGGGCTTAAGTTATTGGGCATCTGTGGTGACCAGGTGGTAGATGAGGCAACGTATGCCAGGATTAGAGAAGCGACCTTTCATAAAGTAAGGGGTACTGTACAGGCAGATATTTTAAAGGAAGATCAAGCCCAGAATACTTGCATTTTTTCGACAGGATTCGCCATGCAAATGATGGGTGATGTGCAGGAATATTTCATCAGGCACCAGGTGAAGAACTACTACAGTGTTTCAATTAGCGGCTATCATATTGCTGAAGCAGGTGCTAACCCGATTAGTCAGCTGGCTTTTACCCTTTCTAACGGTTTTACGCTGGTTGAATACTATCTTGCCCGTGGTATGAATATTGATGATTTTGCACCGAATCTGAGTTTCTTTTTCAGTAATGGTATGGATCCTGAGTATACGGTTATTGGCAGGGTGGCAAGGCGAATATGGGCGCGAGCTATGCGTGAACGTTATGGCGCAAGCGAGAGGAGTCAGATGCTCAAGTATCATATTCAGACATCAGGCCGAAGTCTGCACGCACAGGAAATGAGTTTTAATGACATAAGAACCACGTTGCAAGCCTTGTACGCATTGTTCGATAATTGTAATAGTCTGCATACTAACGCGTATGATGAGGCGATCACGACACCGACAGAAGAAAGTGTCAGACGGGCAGTGGCAATTCAGATGATTATCAACAAAGAGTTGGGGTTGAATTTTTGTGAGAATCCCCTGCAGGGATCGTTCATTGTTGATGAGTTGACTGATCTTGTCGAGGAAGCAATCTATACAGAGTTTGATCGTATTTCAGAAAGAGGTGGCGTGTTGGGTGCGATGGATACCATGTATCAGAGAGGGAAGATACAGGAAGAAAGTCTGTATTATGAGAGCGGGAAGCATGATGGCAGTTTGCCGATCATCGGGGTGAACACTTTCCTGCCGGAAGAAGGTCAGGAAGAATCCATTGCAAACAGGGAATTGATGCGATCTACCGATGAAGAAAAAGATCAACAGATTGATAGCCTGGTGTTATTCAAACAAATTCATGAACAGGAAAGCGCTGCCGCATTGGCCCGTTTGCAGGAGGTTGCACTGCAAAGGAGAAATATTTTCGAGGCGCTGATGGAGGCCGTTAAAGCCAATTCTTTAGGGCAGATTTCTCACGCACTGTATGGTGTGGGCGGACTTTATCGGCGCAATATGTAACCACTCAACACGTGACTCAGTTGCGAGCGACTCACACGGCTGCCGCCGCGACACATCCACAAATAACATGACCAGGTAGTAGCGTCGGAAGAGAATGCTTATCTGGGACCCTCACAGAC
>CAZNFE010000289.1:0-4542 GCA_964571945.1 uncultured Pseudomonadales bacterium | reverse complement strand
GTGGCCAGTTTCGTTTTGTATAGAAATATTACAAACTGTGCCAATACGGTTAACCCGGGCAAGACCTATTCTTTTAGTTTTGCCAGGGCTGTCTGCTATTGCCATAAAAAATATTGGATCTACCTTCAACGCCAGCTTCTTTGGCTGCTTTAAATTCGTCCCGGTAGTTATCCAATTCAGAGGGCTCTGCAAGTGATACCTGATCGCTGCATACCATTTTCTACCGTACTATCAGGAATCAGATGGGAGGTTACAGCACTTTGATTTCTGAGTGATGCGAAGTATGATCGGATAGCACCCGTTTACTCACACCTTGCCGACAGGCCGCTCAGTCTATTCAGGGGATAGTGCATGGAACAGCAGACAGACACCACGCAAGTTGTTGACGAGGATGCTATTCTGCAGGAGCAGCTAGAGACCCGCGAATCAACGCTGCAAAGCGAACGTGGTGTGGTGCTGCGTGTTTATAATTATTATCGAATCGTCATTTCCTTCCTACTGCTCATACTGTTTTATCAGGTATCGGACCAGACCTTTGTTGGGACCCTGGAACCCATCTGGTTCCAGACCATTACACGCCTCTATCTGGTATTCAATATCGTGATCGGTTTTTTAGTCCTGATGGACAACAAAGGTCGATCCAACGAATCATCTGCAATCAGCATAGTCGTTATTCTGGACATCTTTTTCGTATCCTTGATCCTGCTGACAAGCGGTGGCATCGAAAGTGGCTTAAGTTATCTGCTGGTGTTCAGCGTGGCATTCGGGGGTGTCATGCTGGGTGGTACATCCTCTCTGTTATTCCCTGCTATAGCGGCTGTTAACAGTATTTCCATAGAGCTTTATTTGCAGAATACGGGGGCAGTTGAATCTAACCAACATTTTTTTGCGGTTGCACTACTCGGTATGTCCTTTTTTGTAGTCAACCTGTTCTTCCAGTATGCATCCGGACTGATCAAGCAGCGGGAACGGGAAGTGGTCAGCCTCGAAGTGCTGAACCGCATGCACAGCATAGCCGAACAATCTCGCAGGGAACTTGAAATCGCCAACGATCGCTTCAATGCACTCCTGAAATCAACCGGCGAAGGCGTACTGGTGGTAGGCATGCAGGGTAAGGTTGCTTTTGCTAATCCCAGAGCCAGTCAGTATCTTCAGATTGAACATGAGAATCTGATAGCCAGTGATATCCAGGAATTTATGCTCCCCGTAACCAGAAGCGAAGATACAGGAGAACAGAGACATCAAAAAGTGCTCGAGTTACTGGGCATCCAGGAACAACAGAAGTACGATCCAAATCGATGGCAAACTGCACTGCACCTGCCCTTTGTTGTTGATTACAGCTGCGAAATTATACGCAATAAAGCGGCCGATATAACCGGCGCTGTTGTACTCTTCAGGAACATTACCGAACAACGGGAAAATGAGGAAAAATTGCAGTACCTTGCAAACCATGATGAGTTAACCGGTCTTGCTAATCGAACCAGTTTCAAGTCAGTAGTACGCAATACAATTAGCAGATCTGAACGTTTAAACCAATCGTTGGCCATTCTAATTGTAGACACCGATCACTTTACTGTAATCAACGAAAAAATGGGTGAAGAAGTCGGTGACCTGCTACTAAAGGCCACAGCAGATCGCCTTACCGAGCACGTCAGAGATGGAGACCTGGTGGCCAGACTCCATGCTGATCAGTTTGCTATCATGCTGGTTGATCTTGATCAGGCGGAAAACTCAGCCATTGCTGCAGACAAAATTAACCAGGTTATGGCCAAGCCCTTTACGATCAATAGCCTCACCATCAATACCAGTGTCAGTATTGGCATCGCAGTAATGAGCAGCGAACTCCAGGATGCTGACGAGCTGATCAGTGCGGCATTATCAGCATTGGAAGCAGCTAAAGACCAGGGGCGGCACACGTATCGATTTTATCAGGCCAACCTGCAGCACAGAGCAGAGGAGAAGAAACGAATTCAGATTTTGCTGCGAACTGCAGCCGACGACGGTGAATTCCAGATGATGTATCAACCCATCGTCTCACTGAAGGAAAATAATATTCATTCATCAGAAGCGCTGATCCGCTGGAGACCTGAGAAGGCCCAACCGATTCAACCTGATATATTCATTCCGGTAGCCGAGGAATCCGGACAGATCATCGGTATAGGATCCTGGGTACTGCAAACGGTTTCAAACCAGGTAAACGAGTGGAAGAAGATACTGGGTGCCTATCCTTCAATCGCCATCAATGTGTCATCGAAACAACTGCGGGACCAGGAGTTTCGTAAGGAATACGAAGCGATTGTAGAAACCTTCAATATTCCTGCGGATGTGTTGGAGATGGAGTTGACGGAAACGGGCGTCATGGAAGACCAGGAAACCTCTCTGCGAGAGCTGAACCTGCTGCGTGACCTTGGCGTGAAGATATCGATTGATGACTTCGGGACCGGATACGCATCAATTGATTATCTGCGTCGCTTACCGGTGGATCTTCTCAAGATTGATCAGAGTTTCACCAATGGAATTGGCGTGTCGGATAATGATGAAGAAATAGTAAGGGTGATGATCCGCATGGCTCACGCCATGGGACTGAAAGTGATCTGTGAAGGAGTGGAAACCAAACAGCAGCTCGAATTTCTGCAACAACATGAGTGCGATCTGGTGCAGGGTTACTATTTCAGCAAACCCAAGTCAGTTGATGAAATTACCGAATTGTTCATCGCTGAACGCGACGGCACAGGCAACATTATGCAGGGATCAGCTTAAAAGAAATCAACAAATGGGGGGGGAACTTCAAACTGTCCCCTGATTCCAGGCCTGAAACGACACTGCTGTTCTTTATAATCTGTTGGTGTCCAGTTTTAGACAGCCCGGCTATGTATTGCTTGTTCTTGTAAATATAAAGTATACTTTTGTATAATATAAATCAACTCTTTAGATTAATTGGTTGTGATCAGGAGGACTTTTGGTTCTATGATCGAAAGAAAGCTTGGTAATAATGTATTAGATGCCTTACAGGGATTCCCTGTCGTATACGTTAATGGCCCCAGACAAGCCGGAAAAAGTACTCTTGTTCAGGCACTTGCCGATAACGAGTGGCCGGCCGATTACGTCACCTTTGATGAAGCTACCATGCTTGGGGCGGCGGAGGCTAATCCGGAAAGTTTCTTGCGTGCGTATGAACAGCGCCTCATTCTTGATGAAGTACAGATGGCACCTGATCTGTTTCGTGTGTTAAAGCTACTTACCGATGAAACAAGGCTGGCGGGTAAAGAAAATGCTAATGGACGCTACCTTTTAACCGGTTCAGCAAACATCATGGCTTTGCCGAAGCTCTCAGATGCTCTGGTAGGTAGAATGCGAGTTTTGACGCTCTATCCCTTATCGGTTCTGGAAGTGATTGGGGGGGAAGGAGGCTTCCTGGCGAAGTTGATGGGAAATGGATTCAAGCCAGCAACAATTAGGAGAAAGCAGAAGCTTGTGGATCTTATCAAACAGGCAACCTTTCCTGAAATAACCGTTGAAGATGGTGAGAGGCGAAGACAATGGTTTGAAAGCTATATCACGACGATACTGCAAAGAGATGTCAGGCAGATAGCAGACATAGCGAAATTAGGAGTTTTACCTAATCTGCTAAGAGTGCTGTCAGCTAGAGCAGGAGGACTCGTTAATGAGGCTGACATCTCCAGAGCTATAGGACAAAATGCAGTGACTGCAAAAAACTATCGTGTACTTTTGCAGATGATGTTTCTGACCTTTGATGTTAGGCCGTGGTATAGGAATATCGGCAAACGCCTGGTTAAGTCACCCAAAGGTTATCTGGTCGATACCTCCTTGCTCTGTCATCTACAACAGATTGAGATAGAGAAGGTTGATATTAACGATCCTCATATTTTTGGTCATATTTTTGAAAATTTCGTCGCTACGGAGCTCTTGAAACAGCTTGCTTCATCTGAAGAGGCGGCAGAGCTTTATCACTTCAGGACAAGTGACGGTAAAGAAGTAGATTTTGTATTGGAGCGCCCGAACGGTAAGCTTTCAGCAATTGAAGTTAAAGGGCGGGATGCTGTCACTGAATCAGATTTCAAGGGGTTGAAAGAGCTGCGCGGACAGACCGGGGGTGACTTTATTTGTGGGATAGTGTTGTATCGTGGAAATAAAATAATTCCATTTGCTGACAGTCTATGGGCTGTGCCTGTTGAATCAATGTGGTCTTAGGGTGTCTAAGTACGGCGCCACACTAATTCGGGGAATATGGGGACAATGTACCGATTTCTCATATCGAGGAACGTGATTGTCTCACATCAATCAAATCCAGAGACTACTTTTCTTAATCCTCAGAATTGCTTTACTGCAGGTTTTTCTTCTTGCGGAAATGATCTCCGATGGCTCGAATTGCTCGTGTTGTTGTTCCAGAATACCCTCATCACGTTAGCCAGCGTGGTAATCGGAGACAGAAATAACAGGGTCAGGTCTTGCCTTTTGCCTTTTCCTGGAAAAAGAATTAGCCTAATCGAAATTTCATAATCTGGTTTCAGGAAGGTAAGG
>CAZNFE010000288.1:0-4548 GCA_964571945.1 uncultured Pseudomonadales bacterium | reverse complement strand
ACTCCATCAGGTTCTGCAATATTGATTCAGAATTTTCCGGCAATCTCATTACGTCAAGTTTAAACCTGTTCATCTATCACCTGCAGGTATGTGCCACACAATCATGAGTTTCTCAGGTTGCTCCGGGGAGAATATAAAGGATGAACTACGTAGAAGACAATAAAATCAAGCAATGAGAAATGCCAATTATCTCATTGCATTCCGACCTCTTGATCTGGGGGGTCATTTCAGCTAAATATAAAACCAGCAAGCAATCAGGATAGGTGTGCAAATGCTGAACTACTTCCGCGTTGAGATCTTGTTGGTAGCTGGATTCATTGTACTGGCTTACATACTGTACAGAGTTGTTTTGTACACGCGTAAAAATGGTGGTAACGCAGAACTCTGGGGAACTATATTCGAAGGATTAAGCCACTATGTTCAACCACAGGACACCCTGAAGGAACCCAGGCAATACATAGATAAGGTCAAAAAAAGATTCGGTGAGAATGACGATGACGCTGAGTACAAACCAATTCAGGAACCGGAAAGATAGGAATCGAACAGATATCGGATATCCTTCAATCGGTCTTCTATGGCAAATGGCACCAGGTGTGCCAGCATATCTAATAATACCACCGCATTTGGCGAAGAATCCGCCTTCGTTGCGCTCCGGACCCGCTCAGTAATACTCGCATTCAAGGTATGTAAATCTTCATATATATCCCTGAGACCATTAAAACTCAGATTGACCTCCTTTCCCTCCGCATGCAAAAAGTATTGTGCCAGAAGATACATCCCTGTAGCCCGATAGACAGTTTCTTCCTCGGTTGCCAATGGCAGATGAAATCGAGCCATTGGTTTCATGAAACTTGTATAGGCGCAGCCACTGCAGGCAAACAGCAGACCCAGCAGGGAGCTGATGCCCTGTTGAGCAGTCGTGCGCTGGGAAATCGTACGTTCATCCGTGATTACCTTGAGAAGTATCTGATCGTACGAAGTGACATGCTCGAATCGGTCAATGACATGCAGCAGGCTAACCGCCACTGGACAATGAGGGGTATCATTTAAACTCAATGGGCAATGTGGACATTGATGGAAATCCAGATTTGTCCAAAAAGGATATTCTCTGTCATGTTCATTGATCAGTTCGAATTTCTGGGGATCCAAACGTAAATTCAATACTTCTCGCCGGTGATTATCCAGAACGAAACAATAGCGAATTTTGATAATATCCATGAGGAATGTACATCGATTGGCAGATAACCAATATAACCACATTCACCAGATCGGACAACCGAGGCAATCAGCTCCCATCCACACATTGAGCAACATTGCGGTCAGGCATCAAAAAACCAGGACACCAGAGGTGCAGAAATGATTGAAGCCATTATCCCAAAGTAAATGTCCCGATCGATGCCGAAATTCAAGATAAATCCTGCTGGCATGTTTACGATAAAACTGAGTATTCCAATCATGAAAATAACCGTCAGGCTCTGGCTTGATGCGATAATCGCGATAATCAATGCAGCAAGCAGTACCACTCCGTAATTCATAGTCAGCCCCAGCCTGGTTATCAGATTATCATCCAGATTCACAGCCAGGCTGATTAGCATCATCACGAATAAAAGAAGGCACTTACCAATTGTTGAAGTCATCATTTCCAGGTGCTCTTTACTGTTTTACATCAGTTTCGCAGAAACATTTATGCTGATCCGGCTTTTTTGGCCACTCTGTGAACTGGTTCACGTGATGGTTCTCGAAAATGTGAAGTAGCGCACCAACGATGGTTTTCATCCCGACGAACGGTACTTTTAGGGGTACGTTTATCCTTAAATCTTGCGAAAAATATAACCCGCTCTGATTGGGAGCTACCGAACGGGACACTTCCTGTGCCATTTACAATTCCGCTGACCCGCTTGAAAAATCGGCAGTTCCACCGTACCTTTACAGCTAAAACATACAAGGAGAAAATTATGTCTGCCCTGGACGGTATGAAGATTCTCGATATGACCCAGTGGGAGGCCGGTACCGCAGCGACCCAGTCGCTTGCCCTGCTCGGTGCAGATGTTGTCAAAGTGGAACAACCCGAAACAGGTGATCCAGGCCGCTATATGGGCGTCACATCAGGACTGGATTCCCCGTACTTCATCAACTGGAACAGCAACAAGCGGAGTGTCACGATCGATCTCAGTCGATCCGAGGGCCGGGATATCCTGCTCAAGATGCTGCCCCATTACGATGTCTTTATTGAAAACTACGGACCAGGCGTCATTGAAAAGCTGGATCTGGGATATACTGTGATGAAAGAGATCCATCCGGAAATTATCTACGCACGAATAAAGGGCGTGAGTACCACTGGTCCCTATGCAACTTCCAGGTGTAGGGATATGTTTGCCCAGGCAGCCGCCAGTGCCTTCTCCATTACCGGAGAACCGGATGGCCCACCAATGCGACCAGGTCCCACCACGGGCGATGCAGGAACAGGGGTGCAGATGGCACTGGCAATTGCAGCGGCTTATGCACAAAAGCTGCGTACTGGAAAAGGTCAGTTGATTGAGCTTTCGATGCAGGAAGCCATGACTTATTATTTACGTACGGCAGTGTCATACAGCGACTGGGGTACCCGCGCCACGCCCAGAAACGGCAACGGCAACAACCCGTTTGTCAACCTTTACCCTTGCAAGCCAGGTGGACCTAACGATCACGTATTTATCATGGCGATCAATCCAAGAATGTGGCTCGCATTGTGCGATGCCATTGGCAAACCCGATCTGCTGGAAGACCCTCGCTTTAAAGAAATGCAGGACAGACGGAAAAACCTGCACGCGTTACATCAGGAGATTGAATCCTGGACGCTCCAACATACGAAAGATGATGCAATGCATTTGATTGCACAGGCAGGTGTGCCAGCGAGTAAAGTATTTGACACCAGTGATCTGTTCGAAGATCCCCATTTGCAGGAGCGTGGATTTATTCACGAGATTCAGCATCCGGATCACGGCAAAGTCCGATTACTGGGATGGCCAGCGCAGATGTCAGAAAGCAAGGCGGAGTTCATGCCCGCACCTCGCCTGGGAGAACACACGGCAGAGGTGGTCGCTAATGACCTTGGCTTCACACAGGAAGAAGTCAGAGCGTTACAGGATCAGGGAATTCTTGGGAATGAGAAGCTCACCCGCCAGGCAGGATAACCGGGTCGGATTACTCAGGCTGCCAGGGATAGCAAAGGAGATTAAATCATGAGTGAACCCGGGACAAAAAAACCCAAAAGACCGTCGCTGCTTGACGCTGTCCACACCGATCAATCGGAGTATGCTGCCGGGACTACCAATCTGGATCTCATTCGGAATCGACAGGCACACCTGGGCGCATCTGTTCTTTTTTATCACGACCCTGTGCATCTGGTACGCGGTCGCGGTGTGTATTTGTATGACGACAAGGGTCGTGAGTATCTGGATTGTTACAATAATGTCGCATCCGTCGGACACTGCCATCCACACGTGGTAGACGCACTCTGTAACCAGGCACATGAACTCAACACTCACACTCGTTATCTGCATGAAAATGTCATCCAGTATGCTGAAATGCTCGCCGATACCATGCCTGACGCGCTAAATATATGCATGTTCGTATGCACCGGTACAGAAGCAAATGAATTGGCCATGCGTATCGCAAGAGCAGTAACCGGGCACAAAGGTGCCATTGTTATGGAGAGCAGTTATCATGGAAATTCATCCCTGATCAACGAACTTTCGACCATCGCTTACTCCCGACATGAAAGACCAGATCATGTAGCAGCAATCGAACCGCCAAATATCTATCGCGGACCTTATCTTGCCGGTGAAAACAATCCAGGCGAACTATATGCAAATCTTGCTGACGAAGCAATTGAGGTGCTAAAATACAGAGATCAGGGAGTCGCGGCATTTATGTGCGACACCATATTCGATACCCAGGGCACTCTGGAAGCGCCACCTGACTATTTCAGAAGGGTGTATGCGAAGGTGAGAGATGCAGGTGGTCTTTGCATCGCCGATGAGGTGCAGGCAGGGCTGAGCAGGACCGGTCGGAACTGGGGATTTGAACATTACGATGTTGTCCCGGATATCGTCACACTGGGTAAGCCCATGGGAGACGGACATCCAGTCGCTGCAGTGGTGACCACTACCGAGATTGCCGACGCATTTGCCAGCTCTTCGCTTTATTTTAATACTTTTGGCGGTAACCCTGTTTCTGCTGCTGTCGGCAAAGCCGTATTGGAGGTAATCAGGGATGAATCCATTACCGACCATGTTTTTCAGGTGGGCAATTACCTCCGAACACAGCTGGAACAACTTGCCCAACGCCATGCGATCATCGGTGATGTTCGCGGCAAAGGATTGTTTCTCGGCATTGAATTGGTCAACGATCACACGACTAAAGAACCCGCCAACGAGATCGCCAAAAATCTTCCGGATCGGATGAAGGAGGAAGGCATATTGATCGGGCTAAGCGGACGCCTGGGTAATGTCCTGAAGGTTAGGCCCCCGCTGGTCTTCTCAGAGGCCAATGCTGATTTTCTGGTAG
>CAZNFE010000287.1:1873-4562 GCA_964571945.1 uncultured Pseudomonadales bacterium | reverse complement strand
GTTCTATCACGTCAAAATCAAGGGCTCTTAGTGTATCAAAAAAGCGTACTGGATTTCCTATCGCCGCGATTGCATGCACCTGTCTGCTTGAAAGCTTCCTGTTAATAGTCACTTCCTCCATTGTATGAAGATTAACCCAGCAATCAGGGACCAGATCCATCGAAACGCTATTGGGAAAATCAAACTTCGGTTGCATTCTCCCATTTATCACGACCAGGTCTACCTCTTCCAGCCTGGATGGTGGTTCCCTTAACGGACCGGCAGGGAAGCAAAGCCCATTACCCAAACCGCGGCGAGCATCGATTACCGCTATTTCCAGGTTTCTTCGCATCGCATAGTGCTGCAAGCCATCGTCACTCAATACAATATCACAATCATGATTCTGTAAAAGATGTTGTACCGCCCTGTTCCTGTCCGTATGCACGACCATGGGCAAACCGGTTCTGCGAACAATCATTACTGCTTCATCTCCCGCATCGATGGGGTCAGTCGATGCTACAACGGACAATGGTTCCCCGGCGTGCTGCCCCCCATAACCGCGACTCACGATTCCAGGTCTGTAACCATTGAGAGCCAGTTGCTGTGCGAGCCAGATAACAAGCGGAGACTTCCCGGTACCACCTATATTGATATTGCCAATCACAATTACAGGTACTGGTGAACACCAGCGCGCAGCTGCAGATTTTGTTATGTTTTTTCGCCTCTGTCGAACAAAGAACTGAATCACTGCACTGACAGGTAACAACAATTTGATCCAAAAAGAATTACTGTACCAGGCACTAACGATTGGATTATATGCTTCTGTCCACCAGGGTGATCCGGCCGTTGCTGAAAAATCAGTAAGTGGCAACCGGTCTATCCTGGCTGGCGCAATTGTTTTGGGTGATTCATGTTTATTTGAAACCTGATGATTACGTAACTGGGCATATGCACCTTGTCTATCCAGCAATTCCTGATGGCTTCCCTGCTCAACCAATTGCCCATTTTCGATAACGAGGATGACATCCGCCTTTTCAATGGTTGAAAGTCGATGCGCTATAATGATAGTAGTTCGGTCGTGAACCACCGCCTCCAGGGCAGCTTGAATGTGTTTCTCGGACTCCGAATCCAGTGCTGAAGTCGCTTCATCCAGAATTAGAATGGGTGCATCTTTAAGGAATGCCCTCGCGATGGCCAGTCTTTGCCTTTGTCCACCGGACAGTAACACGCCATCGTCCCCAACAATTGTATCCAGCCCATCCTCCAGCCTATTGATAAAATCAAGCGCATACGATTTTTCCGCTGCATCTCTTATAGCGCCAACCGTTGCATCCTCGAGATTTCCGTATGCAATATTGCGGGCAATGCTGTCATTGAAAAGCGTGACTTGTTGGGTTACCACTGCAATCTGTGCGCGCAGGTTTTCCAGGGAAATATCGGAGATCGGTACATCATCAATTAGAATTTCGCCCTTTGTGGGCGTGTAGAAACGGGGAATCAGGCTTGCAAGCGTGCTCTTCCCACTTCCTGAGCGCCCCACCAGTGCAATTGTCTGACCTGATTTTGCAGTAAAACAGATATCCCGGAGAACTTCAGGCCCAGTGTCGTCATAACGGAAACTGACATGCCGAAACTCCAGTTCACCATCCACATGGTGCAGACGCCGATCACCCGAATCTTCTTCAACTGCCTCGTCAAAAAGACTAAATATCTCTTCGGCAGCAGCTATGCCGCGCTGAATGGTTGCATTTACATTCGCGAGTTGTCGAATCGGTTTCGCCAGTAACCCTGCCGTTGAAATAAAAGCAATAACCTTCCCGGCAGTCATGTCTGCAAGCAGGCGGGGTTCCAGTACCAACCAGACCAGTGCTGCTAATACAATCGCTACCATCAATTGAATTACGGGAGAATTAATCGCTTGTGTAACAGCCATTTTCATGGTCTGCCGGCGATTGTAATTGCTTACCTTGAAAAATCTTTTCCGTTCATATTCATTACCACCGAATGCCCTCACCACACGATATCCTTGCACAGTCTCAGACGCAACGTGGGTAACATCTCCCATGGAATTCTGGATTCGCATGCTGATTTTTCGGAAACGCTTGCCTGCGTATCTTACTAACAGGGCGATAAAGGGAGCGACCAGAAAGAATATCAATGTTAATCGCCAGTTCAAATAGAGCAGAAAAAGGAGGTAACCGATTACCGTGAAGCCTTCTCTAAAAATAACTCTGATAGCATCCGTTGCTGCACCGGTTACCTGTGTCACATGATATGTGACTCTTGCGACCAGATGCCCCATTGCGTTTTTATCGTAAAAACTGCTGGGTAGCTTCAGCATTTGATCAAATAGTTCGCAGCGTAAAACATGTACTACATTGGTCGATACATAGGTGATGAAATACTGCCCCATGAACGCTCCCAGGCCTCTTGCGAGTGCTATGGTTACCATCGCTACTGGAATGATGGTTCTGTTGAGAGCATCTGTGCTGGATAACAGACCAGACATGATTTTTGCGACAGACGATCCCAGCAAAGGATCTTTGCCATCAATGGAATCGACGATATAACTCAGCAATTGTACAAACGCGACGTTTGACAGCGAGTAGATCAGAAATCCGGCAATGCTGGTCAGGAATGCAGCCCAAAATGGTGTGACATAGCTTAATAATCGACTATACACCTGAATATCGGACACATTTTCTGTGAC
>CAZNFE010000287.1:0-1773 GCA_964571945.1 uncultured Pseudomonadales bacterium | reverse complement strand
CACTCGCTTCGCTGGTTCCGCTTCGAGTGGTCATGCTCATATGAACAAATCCTAATTGCCCTGCGGCATCCATTGCCGTAACTACAGCCTGATAAGGTGTAGCAGCATCAGCAGTGATGATCATGGGTAATTTATTGTCACCCCCACTAACCTTGGTGATCGCTGATTTTAACGTCTGCAATGAACCATTCAGCAACGCTACATCATTTATCGCGTATCGACCCGCTTTGGATATAGTTACTTCAATTTTATCGGAAGTAATTCCGGTTACTTCTGCATCTGCTTTTGGCAGGTCGATGGAAAGATGTGAGTCCTTGATAAAGGTAGTAGAAACCATGAAAAATATTAGCAGCAGGAATACCACATCAATCAGAGGGGTGAGATTGACTTCAGCGTCTAACCTGGTTCGACGCTTGAAATTCACTAACTTGCTGCCTGCGAGGATTCGCTTTTTACCTGCCTGCTCTCGGTGCGATCACCTCTATCGTTGTGGATGACATCTACAAGCTTGATAGCTTCCTGTTCCATCTGAACGACTAGTTCATCAACTCTCCGCACAAAGAACCGATAAAAAAACAATGTTGGAATAGCCACTGTAAGGCCTGCAGCGGTTGTAATCAGTGCTTGAGAAATGCCCCCAGCCAGCACGGCGGCATTACCGGTACCTTCCAGTTGAAGAGCTGAAAACACTCTTATCATCCCGATCACTGTGCCTAACAGTCCAAGCAACGGGGTTATTACTGCTATGGTACCCAGGGTATTCAGGTAACGCTCCAATTCATGAACCACATGACTTGCTGTCTCTTCGATGCTCTCCCGCATGATGTCGCGCCCGCGTCTGGAATTACTCAAGCCAGCCACGAGTATTTGCCCCAGCGGAGAGGCATCTCTGATTTCCCGTAGACGCCGGTTGTCCATCTGGTTGGATCGAACCCAACTCCACACTTGTGCCAACAGATTTCTGGGTGAAACTTGTGCCGGTCGGAGTGTCCAGAATCGTTCCACGCAAATAGCGACTGATATGATCGAACACAAAATGATCGGTATCATCAACCAGCCACCAGCTTTAATCATTTCAAACACTTATACCAGTCTCCGCATATCATTTCTGGCGTACCCTAACTCTAGCATACTTCAACCAGGATTCGACTCTTTATCCTTGCTTCACCGGTCGGAACCAGCAACAATTTTTTGATCGTGCAGGCGTCCTATCTGGGAAACGGATAATCCCAGTTCCGTCTCCAGAATTTCATCTGAGTGTTCTCCCAGCAGAGGCGCTCTGACAGGTGCCAGATTCGTTACGGTACTAAAGTTGATTGGTGAACCCGGCATCAGATAAGTTCCGATACCCGGCTGTTCGGTCATGCTGAAGAGCGGGTTTTGTTCCCCATCGCCGATGGCCGTCGCAAGGCGGCTGCCGGTTGCGCGTTCGCCGGTGGTTGTGGCGAGCGCCAGGTGTGCAACCTCGCCACGGGCGCGTGCGAGGGCCCGAAGGCGCGCGGCGAGTTCTACGCCGCCTACGACCGCGGCATGCAGGCGTTCGATCGGGGCGACTGGGCCGCGGCGCGGGCCCATCATGACCAGGGGGCCGGCCGCTCCGTCCCGGTCATCACTGACGGCGGCATCCGCAGCGGGGGCGACATGTGTAAGGCCATCGCCTGCGGGGCCGACGGGGTGATGCTGGGTTCGATCCTGGCTGCCTGCGAAGAAGCGCCGGGGCGGGGGCACCATTGGGGCATGGCCACACCCAACGCCGACCTGCCGCGCGGCGTG
>CAZNFE010000286.1:0-4664 GCA_964571945.1 uncultured Pseudomonadales bacterium | reverse complement strand
TGGCTAATCGTCTGTTGCTGCGAGTGGCTGCATTTGTTGCCAGTTCAACCGATGAATTGTATGCGGGGATCTCAAAAATCAACTGGCAGGATCATCTCACCGTGGACAACACCCTGGCAGTGGATGCAAATGTGGCCAATTCCAATATCACCCACAGCCACTATGCCGGATTGAAGGTTAAGGACGCCATTGTCGACTACTTCCGCGAGCGGGAGAGTAAGCGGCCATCTGTTCAAACCGAGCGGCCCGATGTGCGCATCAATGCCCACATTAACAATAATGAAGCCCATATATATATTGATTTATCCGGTGACAGCCTGCATCTGCGTGGCTATCGGGATGAAGGCACGGCGGCACCACTGAAGGAAAATCTGGCGGCGGCAATCCTGCTGCGTGCCAAATGGCCCGTGATCGCGGCTGACGGGGGCGACTTTGTCGACTTCATGTGCGGCTCGGGTACGCTGCCAATTGAAGCAGCCATGATGGCCTGTGATATCGCACCCGGTTTGCAGCGTGGCTATTACGGTTTCACAGGGTGGAAACAACATGCAGCGGATGCATGGCAGAGCCTGCTGGACGAGGCACATGCACGCAGAAAAAAGGGTCTGGAGCGAACCCCGGTGATTCGCGGTTTTGACCATCATCGCGCTACGGTCCACAAGGCCCAGCACCACCTGAGAATGGCGCATCTGGAGTCCTATGTCTCAATTGAATACCAGGACGTGTATGATTTCCGACTGGAATTTTCCAGGAAGGGTCTGGTCGTTCTGAATCCACCCTATGGCAAACGGATGGGACAGGATGAAGATCTGGGTCTGCTATACAAAACCATCGGGGATATCCTGAAGAAAGATTTTGTTAACTGGCATGCGTCGGTATTTACGGACAACCTCGATCTGGGGAAACAGATTGGCATTCGGGCGAAGAAAATCCATACCCTGTTCAATGGCGCACTTGAATGCAAGTTGTTGCACTTCGATATTCAGGAAGATGATTTCTATTCTGATTCCCGCCTGCCCGGATTTGTTAGCCAGGATCAACTCTCAGAAAATGCGACTATGCTTCGCAATCGCATCAACAAAAACCGCAAACACCTGTCGCGCTGGTGCAAGAGAGAGCAGATCAGCTGCTATCGACTCTATGATGCAGACCTGCCGGAATATGCCATTGCAGTCGATGTGTATGTTGGAGAACAATGCTGGCTGCACGTTCAGGAATACCAGGCGCCCAGATCAGTTGATGAAAAAAAAGCGAGGTGGCGCTTGCGGGAGGCAATCACCATTCTCAGGGATTTATTTGGACTGGACGAAAACCAGATTTATCTGAAAACCCGTCGCCGGCAGCGTGGTGAATCCCAGTACGAGAAGCTGGATATGAGCAAGAACTTCCATCGCGTAGAGGAGGGTGGTTGTACGCTGCTGGTCAACTTTGAAGACTATCTCGATACCGGCTTGTTCCTGGACCACAGAAGCACCCGATCCCTGATCGCAGGAGCTGCCGCGGGTAAGTCGTTACTGAATTTGTTCGCTTATACAGGTTCGGTTACCGTATTCGCGGCCAGCGGTGGTGCAACCAGGACCACCACGGTTGACCTGTCCAAAACCTATCTGAGATGGGCGCAGAAAAACATGGATATCAACGGCTTCTCCGGCAGTGAACATGAATACATCCACGCCGACTGTCTGGAATGGCTGGAGAAAAAGGATCACCCGGACCGTTATGACCTGATCTTCCTGGACCCACCGACCTTTTCCAACTCAAAACGAATGAGCCGGGTGCTGGATATCCAGAAAGATCATGTGGATCTCATCCGGCGGTCGATGAAACTGCTGAATGAGGGCGGTGAGCTGTATTTCTCGACCAATGCCCGCAAATTCAAACTTAATCAGGCGGAACTCGGTGAGTACCGCATCGATGACATTACGTACAAAACCATCCCCGAGGATTTTAAACGCCGTCAGAATATCCACCATTGCTGGCGCATAAGTCCCATGAAGTAAACTGTCCCCGAATTATTCAAGGCGGCACCGCGCCGGGTCATCCAGGCGGAAACATAAGCCGTACCAGGGCTAGGTGCCCGTGAATTTCGCAGCACGTTTTTCCATGCGAGCCATGATACCTTCCTGGGCATCATTGCTTCTGTTGGCATCATTCACCAGGCGATCAACCACACCGTGTTCGATTCCTTCACGATAGGCCATCAAACGGTTCAGCAGTCCTTTCATGGCAATCAGCGAAAGCGGCGCATTTGCTGCCAGTCGATGCACCAGCTGATTTGCTGTATCCCCTAAATTATCCGGCGACACAGCCCTGGCAATGATACCCAGCTCTTGCATGCGCGTGGCAGGAAGCGGTTCACCGAGCAGTAGTATTTCACGGGCAATCACCGGACCCGCAATTTCTGCCAGTTTCTTGGTCAGAAACCAGGAGGGTGACAGACCGATCTGGGCCAGTGACATACCAAACCGGGCTTGCTCACTGGCTACAACGATATCGCAGTGTAGTGCCAATTCATTCCCGCCTGCGATAGCATCTCCCTGTACGACAGCGACCACCGGTAATGGATACTGTTCGACGGCGTTCAACATGGTTTCAATGGAGCCTTCGCCACTACCTACACCGGCCGGATTGGACAGATCAAGACCGGCACAGAATACCGGTCCTTCCGCGCGCAGTACCGCCACTCGTTCGCCATCGACCGGTGTGCCCCGGAAGATACTCTCCAGATCGATCAGCATTTCAGCGTCCAGCGCGTTGCGTTTTTCAGGCCGGTTCAGTATAACCGTGCGTACCGCACCATTTAAATCGTTTATGATTGTTGCCACTTTCTGAGCCCCCTTCAATCCTTTATCCGTCTATACTGATTTTTTGAGTCCGCCATCTAACCAAAGCGACTCGTATCGATTACCGCCCGCTGATGCGAGCCTTCGCTGATCACTCCTCTGGAGGATCGCACCTCGGTCTCGAATACCAGGCGGCGTTTGATAATCTCCGTTAGCTTTACTTTTACGGTGACTTTCTCTCCGGCGCTGGCCGGGCCGGAATGAGACACATTGACATGTGTGCCGACTGTGGTTTCGTGCTCGTCCAGATGTGGCTCAGCAGTATTGAGACAGGTGGCTTCGATGAGTTGGATCATGGCCGGTGTGGAGAGTACTTTCATAGGTAAATGTGGCGGTGACATGTCTTCTGTCACTGCATAAACTGATTCGGCTTCGAGCCCGACTACCAGTGAATCTTGCATAATATTACCGATCTGGTGATAGAGGATACATGGCATTATCGAGTAACCATCCGTGGTGTCAAGAAATCGATGCGTTTGCCTTTCGCAGCTGAATACCCAATACTCAGTAAAAATTAACAACAAACTTAAACGCTAAAACGAATTCCTCCGGGGGACTGTATGCTGCCTGCCCATTGGCCACGACGCTATGTCGTGGTATCGCTAGCTTTTTTATCGGTGTTTGTCTGCTATATCGACCGGGTCAACATCTCGGTGGCCATTATCCCCATGGCGGAAGATCTTAACTGGGATATGGAGACCCAGGGTACGGTCCTGTCGTCATTCTTTATGGGATACCTGCTGCTGCAGATCATTGGCGGGCGTCTGGCGGACCGTTTTGGCGGCAAGATTGTACTGGGCGCCGGGGTGTTGCTCTGGTCGCTGTTCACCCTACTTACGCCCGGCGCGGCCATGCTCGGATTCGGCATTCTCATTGCCGCCCGGATCGCCATGGGTATGAGTGAAGCGGTGACGTTTCCCTCGATATACACGATTTTTTCGCGCTGGGTACCCTTGCACGAGCGTTCACGTGGCATCGGTTTAATCAACAGCGGTATTCCGCTGGGTACCGTATTCGCCCTCATTGTAACGCCCATCATCGTGCAACAACTCGGTTGGCAGTGGGCATTCTATCTGTTCGGCTGTGTCGGTGTAGTGTGGTTTCTGTTCTGGTATCTGATGGTAACTTCTGAACCTGCTGCCCATCCGCTGGTTTCCGAACAGGAACTGGAGCAGATTCATGCCGATTCCAGGCCGGATGTTGAGCTGGAACACCCGCCCATCAGAGAGTTCCTTAAATGCATGCCGGTATGGGCCATTATCGTGACCCATTTTTGTAACAACTGGTCGCTGTACGTATTGCTTTCCTGGTTGCCAACCTTCATCAATAAAGGACTGGGCGTGGATTACGCGTCGGTCGGCTGGGTGACCATGATCCCGCACATCGCTTCGTTCGCGTTTCTGAATATTGCTGGCAACATTGCGGACCGGATGATCCGCAGCGGTATGGCGGTGGGGAAGGTCCGTAAAATTATGCAGTCCATCGGCTTTGGCGGAATTACCATCGCCCTGGCGGTGGTAGGAGAAGTAGATACGGTGTGGCTGGCAATCACCATCATGGCAACCGGTAACGCACTGGGCGCATTTGTTACCGGCGGCTTTGCCGTTAATCACATGGATATTGCTCCCCGACATGCCGGAACGCTAATGGGCATCACCAATACGGCAGGCACCATTCCCGGCATTATCGGTGTTTATGTTAGTGGTGTGATACTGCAACTCACTGGTTCCTGGGCACTGGTATTCCAGGTCGCAGCCGGAGTTACCCTGTTCGGCCTGATCTTCTATCTGGTGTTTTCCAGCAGCGAGAAACTGTTTGATT
>CAZNFE010000285.1:3097-4665 GCA_964571945.1 uncultured Pseudomonadales bacterium | reverse complement strand
ACCAGGACATGAACACCTACGATCCATCTCAAAGAGGACGGAAACGAAGCGTCAGTGACGTTTCAGGCCAGGAACTGATTAGGAAACATTTTGGATAAAACACTCGGTGATTTCGTTAGTGCCTTGAGAAAAGCTGATCTGGCAGTGTCACCTGCTGAATCCCTCGATGCAATGGCGGCTCTTGAGATCATTGGATTGCAAAACAGAACTCTGCTCAAAGACTCGTTGTCAATTGTATTAGCCAAATCACCTGAAGAAAAGGCACAGTTCACAATTTGTTTTGATCGATTTTTCTCTCATCACGATTTTGATCAATTAAAATCAATCGCGCGGAGTTACCAGGATACCCTTGAGATTGCCTCAAACGGATTGTCATTAGACTCGGATACTGAAGGCAGAAAAAGAGGTAAAAGACATCACCAGAAAGCAAAACCTTCTCACCAGGATTCACACCTGGGCCATTTACTGCTGGCTGCTGATGAGCCCGGTTTATCATTATTGCTATCCAGAGCAGCGGATGAGGTACATCTCGAACGCATCAAATCACTTAGAGAAAGAAGTGTTTACAGTCGCAGAATCCTCCTTCATATGGGAATTTCGGAATTGGACGGCGAAATTGAGCGATTAAAAAAGGAGCCCGGAAGGAAAGCCCGCATTACCGCGACAGCACTCAGCAGTGGCCGTACTTACCTGGCGGACAGAGTGAAAGAATACGTCGAGCAGCAATATCTACTCCTCGTTGATAGTACAGGTCAACGTTTTTTGACGGATGCTGTCAGCCAGACAAATTTGACGAATATGCAACCATATTACTTCGAGCATATCCGGGAAGCTGTCAGGAAACTGGCTTATCATCTGGCAAAAAAACACTCGAAAAGAAGAAAGATCGTTAACCGGGGTCAGTTGGATATCCGACGAACCATCAGACGGAATCTGGCCTATGATGGTAGCCTTTTCGATATTCGATGGAAACAAATCAAGTTGGAGCGGCCCCGGGTTTTTCTAATATGTGATGTTAGTGGTAGTGTGAAGACCGTATCGAGATTCTTGCTCACATTTCTTTACAGTTTGTCTGAAATATTGCCGAAAGTCAGATCATTTGCATTCTCTAACGAGCTGGGAGAGATTACCGAGTTGTTTGTTCAATACCCGTTAGAAGAAGCGATCGATATGAGTCTGAATGACTATGGTAAAGGCACCACTGATTATGGTCAGGCATTCAAGGACTTTAAGAAACTGGCAATGAATGATCTGGATTCAAAATCGACAATCATCATACTGGGTGACGGACGGAATAATTATTTCGACACTGGAATTGATATTCTTAAGGAAATGTCGAACCGTTGTCGCCAAATAATCTGGCTAAATCCGGAATCCAGGGAGCGCTGGACAGTCGGTGATGCGGAGATGAGCCAGTTTCTGTCCCATTGCAGCTATGCTGAGGTGTGCAATTCTCTCAAGGATCTTGAACGAATGGTCAGCAGGGTACTCAAAACTGCCCATTAGCGTACTCGAGGCGGTTGTGGCGGCAGGGCATTTCAGGAATAAAAATTCTTCGTTGAATATCG
>CAZNFE010000285.1:0-2997 GCA_964571945.1 uncultured Pseudomonadales bacterium | reverse complement strand
GATGGCTGTGAAGCCTGTTAAAGAACTACCGGGTCAGCCAGGAATCTTCATTACGAGCTGCTGCAAGTACTCTATCAATGGGCTTATTAGGGCATCTAAAGAGCTTGATTCCATTTTGGCAGGGTGCTGCGAGGCCCCCTTACGAGTTGGCGCCGGTGGGTCTGGCAAGCTTTTCCGAGCGCACTCAATCACTCACGCAATGCAATCCGTTCTTTTCCGAGTTATTGGGCTACGGAAACTGTGCTGATTGCATTGAACATTTTGCCGTTCTGTATCATCTCACAGATGATGAATCTAACCAGTCGGCACTGTCAGAATTGAGAGAAACAAACAGGTTGCTTGCTAAGCAGCTGCGCGTAAGAAGTCTGACAGGAGACTATCGAAGCGTAGTATGCAATTTGCATCGAGAGCCAATCAGCAGTGGTATTGAAATCGCTGTATTTCCTATGCTGACTGCGGAGACAATGCTGCACTCTGAGCGTATCCGAAATACCCAATTGCAACAGGTACTGTTGTTTTCCATGCAGATGCTAAACAGCAGCACCTGGGAGTGGGACCTGGTCCATCAAACGATCCATCACAGCGACCACCGGGCGCATGATCTCGGATATGGCAATCATGACTCGTCCTCAGATGCCGACTACTGGTTTAATCTGATCGCCAGAGAAGATCAGCAGGGAGTCATCAATGCGGTGAGTACCCATCTAAAAGGCGGCAACGAACTCTACGAATCCGAGTTTAGAATTCGTGATGCTGAAAACACAGAACACTGGATCAAAGCCTGGGGGAAGGTCATCGAATGGGACCGTGACGGGAAAGCAGTTCGAATGATAGGCATCAGCAGGGATGTGACTGAGTTGAAGCTGTCACAACAATCCAATAGTCGGTTACAGAACCAACTGTACCAGGCGAGAAAAATGCATACGCTGGGGCAGCTTACGGGGGGATTTGCACACGACTTTAACAATCTGCTGGCCAGTATAATCGGTTACACGGGCCTGGTTCTGGATAAGGGCAGGGATATTCTGGATACACGCTTCAAGAACTATCTTTCCGAAGTTTACAGGGCAGGCCAACTAGGTCAAAAACTGGTATCCCAGATGTTGAGCTTCGGCAGAAACGGTTCCACCGAAATGGTACCCGCGATGATCGGTCTGCTGGTAAAAGATGCTGTGCAACTGGTAAAACCAGCTTTGTCTTCCAGTATCGAACTTGATGTACACATTGAAGAGCAAATTCCCAGTGTTGAGACGAATGCATTCAAGCTCAGTCAGATTCTTATGAACTTGTGTATCAACGGCAAAGATGCAATGGAGGGTGTTGGTAAACTCGAAATCTATCTGGGTAGCGACCATTTTGAGAATACCAGCTGTTTTTGTTGTCATGCGCCTGTAGCAGGACATTTCGTACAGATACGGATTTCAGATTCAGGTTGTGGAATTGCCAAAGAAATGCTGCCTCACATATTCGATCCGTTTTTTACTACCAAACAGAGTGGTCGCGGTACCGGAGTAGGTCTCTCCATGGTGAACAGCTTAATGCATGAACATAACGGGCACTTGCTGGTGAAATCGACTCCGAATCAGGGCACTACATTCACATTGCTGTTTCCACCATCCAGACAGGTATCAGCGGATAGCTCTCCAAGTCACCTGGGAGTGAGCCGATATCAACCAGTGCACCGGGGACACATTCTGGTCGTAGATGATGATCAAGCAGTGGGTAACTACATAGCTGAAGTGCTGAAACATCATGGTCATAGGGTAACACTTGAATCTGGCAGCATTGCAGCCCTGAATCGTTATCAGGACAATCCCTATGTCTTCGATGCCGTCGTTACCGATCAAACCATGCCTGGCATGACCGGCAGCAGTTTGATGCAAGCGATGATAGCAGTGCGGAAAGATATTCCGGTGATCATCTGTACCGCATACAGTGAAAATCTGGATGAAGAATCTGCCCGCCTGGCAGGCGCACAAGGATACCTCAGAAAACCAATCAATGTGGATCAGCTAATCGATTTGCTGGACCAGTCATTGAGCACAAATCAACCGCAACAGGCTGGGCACTAGATTTCACCAACCGCTGACAATGTCGGGCCAATTTCGGTATTCAACACCAGATCACAGAGCGTATCCAGATCAGTCGGATCGCGGTTGATGATGACCAGCTTCGCGCCATTCTTCTTTGCCAGTGCAGGGAAGGAGGCGGCTGGATAGACTACCAGGGAAGAACCGATCGCAAGGAACAGATCACAATCGAGGGTCTGTTGTTCTGCCAGCCGCATCTCTCGCTCCGGCATCATCTGCCCGAACGAGATGGTGGCAGATTTGACGATTCCACCACAATCATCACATACGGGTGGTTGTTCTGTGTGCAGAAAATTTGCCCGGATTTCGGACATTTCGTAGCGGTTTCCACAGTCCAGACACAAGGCATAGGTGGTGTTGCCATGCAGTTCTATGACCTGGGCATCGGGTACGCCCGAGCGCTGATGAAGATTATCGACATTTTGGGTAATGACAGCGGTCACTTTGCCTTTTTCCACCCATCGGGCAATGGCGTTATGACCGGAATTCGGTTCTGCAACCGCTACCGTGTTCTCACCAGAAAACTTGCGTCGCCAGGATTCTCTGCGGACTTCTTCAGAGCGGATAAAATCACTGAAATCAATTGGTTTCATTTTTGTCCATATACCACCGGGGCTGCGAAAATCCGGTATGCCCGATTCCGTACTGATTCCGGCACCCGTGAAAACCACAACACGTTTTGCATCTTTCATCATTTCAGTCAGGGCAGCTGTCGCTTGGCTTCCATTCATTTTTACGCCTCTCCTGTAGATCCAGTTGATAAAAAGAACGCTGACGTCCTTTCATATGGCGATATGGATAATCATATCATCCATTAGAGGTAATGACAGGATTGCAGGGGACACGGACAGTCGTCATTGTGTGAGGCGTATCGTCAATCACATGTTATGCTGCGATCTGTTCGCTT
>CAZNFE010000284.1:0-4666 GCA_964571945.1 uncultured Pseudomonadales bacterium | reverse complement strand
CACGAGCGAACCATGATCTCTGGCATGGGGCTCGGTGGCGCCAGGGGACCTGCCGGACTTTCCATGGAAGAACAGGCCAAGGAATATCTCGGTGTCGCCCACGATCAACTGGCCAATACGGTGCTTCGAGATGAAATAGCGCAGCATAAAATGAACGGCGAGTTATTCGGTTTGACGGTCCGCCGTTCGATGGAAGAAGCCAAGAGCGGCACGGGACCGAGTGCGACCTCATCCATGTTCAAGTACTATGGTACCGAACACAACAAGCGCAAATACGAAATCATGTTGAAAATACTCGGCTCAAAAAGCCTTGGCTGGGAAGGCGCAGAATTTGCACCGGGAGAGTTATCCACGACTCGCGAATGGCTTCGTTCGAAAGGTAATTCTATCGAAGGTGGCACATCCGAAATTCAACTGAACGTGATTGCCAAGCGGGTGCTGGGTTTACCCGATTAAATTTTTCAGTATTTACAGTAGAGAGAAGCAGCTATGTCAATGGTACTCAATGAAGAACAGAATTTGTTAAAGGATTCAGCAAAGGATTTTTGCCGCGATAATGCGCCAGTAGCAGCGTTGAGGAAACTCCGGGACGAGAAAGACGAAATCGGGTTCTCACGGGAATTATGGCAGCAAATGGTGGAACTCGGGTGGGCAGGAATTCCATTTAAGGAAGAATATGGCGGATTGGAATTCGGTTACGGCGGACTTGGCGTAGTGCTTGAAGAAACGGGAAGAACACTCGTCGCAAGCCCGCTGGTTTCAACCGTTCTTTTGTGCGGATCGGCAATTCAGTTAGGCGGAACGGAAGAACAAAAGAAGGCAAT
Source organism: uncultured Pseudomonadales bacterium (assembly GCA_964571945.1). Taxonomy (GTDB): domain Bacteria; phylum Pseudomonadota; class Gammaproteobacteria; order Pseudomonadales; family Azotimanducaceae; genus JASJXV01. Next base: position 3,842 of record CAZNFE010000284.1, on the reverse strand, counting down.
TATTCCATCTGTGGTCGCTGGTGAACTGATCATGGCGCTGGCGGTGGATGAGAAAACCTATCATGCACCGACGGAAGTCAGCTGCAGTGCGGAAAAAACTGCCGACGGGTTCTCAATCACCGGTAAAAAGGTCTTCGTTCTGGATGGTCACATTGCCGACAAACTGATTGTTGTTGCCAGAACCGCAGGTGAATCCGGAGACTCCGCCGGCCTGACATTGTTCCTTGTGGATGGTGATACCGCGGGATTGACGCGCACCCGGACCTGGATGGTTGATTCAAGAAATGCCGCCAACATACAACTGGAGGGAGTAACGGTTCCGGCCGATGCGGTAATCGGCGAGGTTGATAAGGGATTCGAGTTGCTCGACCGGGTGCTGGATATCGGCCGCATTGGCTTGGCAGCAGAAATGCTGGGTGGCATTCAGGAAGTGTTTGAGGTTACCGTACAGTACCTCAAGGACAGAGAACAGTTCGGCGTGGCCATCGGCTCATTCCAGGCGTTAAAACATCGGGCAGCAGAGATGTTCTGTGAAATCGAATTGTCAATATCAGTTGTCAGGGAAGCGTTAAGCAAACTGGACGAGGGTGCAGATGACATTGCACAACTGGCCAGTCTTGCCAAGGCGAAACTTTGTGACACCTATTTCCTCGTTAGCAATGAAGGGGTACAGATGCATGGTGGCATTGGTATGACCGATGAATTCGAAATCGGCTTTTATATGAAACGTGCACGAGTTGCCCAGCAAGCACTGGGTGATGCCGCCTTTCACCGAGACAGATACGCGGCTTTAAATAACTTTTAGTACGGGAGTATTACCCCTGCTGCAAACGGCAGGGGTCATCCCTGTTGCGAATACAAAATTGAAGTCTGCACCATGCCGCATTTGCACAAAAAAATTTCGGACTAGCCTCTTCTCTCTCTTGCACAGCTCTTGTGACGCCACTACTCAGTCAACCCTTGTGTCTGCTTTCACTTGTTCTGTTCGTGGCTTTTATTGTATAAGTGTGCCATGTTCACCGTCAGCGCAGAGAGTAACGGATTACTCAGAGTACATACACCTTCCGGAATGGCTCCTGAAGTACATGTTCTGAAAGTGTTGGCCGATTATTTTGCAATCGTCTTACTGGTCTTCTCACTGTGTCCATCTGTGGTGCAGGCAAACAATATCGCCTCCATCGTGTACGGAAGTTTTACCAATCGGCAGCACGCCGAATCGTATCAGCAGCGGCTCGAGATACAACTTGGCAAATCGCTACAAATAAGGCAAATAGACGTCAGGGGAACCCACTACTTTCGTGTACTCGGGGCACCGCAGCCTGATATTCCCGGGTTGCGTGATGAACTGAGACAGGTTCAGGCCTCGAGCGTACCGGATGCATGGTTATATATCGTGCCCGGGAAATCCGTCGGGGAGCGCACGGATACTGTGAGGCCGGTAGAAACTGGTAGCACCGCCAGCCCGGCCAGCAATCCATCACCAGATCAGATTACCACAGGAACTTCGACCAGCCCGGAAGTAACCCCTGTTGGTGATGCCCTGGTCATACCGAAGTTTCAAACGGCAGACATCACAATCGATGGCAAACTGGACGAATCAATCTGGAATAAAGTTCCCGCATACGATGCCATGGCTGTTATTGAACCAGATACCCTGGCATCCACCCGTTACAGGACCGAAACCCGGTTTCTTTACACTAACAAGGGCCTTTATGTCGGCATCAATAATGAACAACCCGCAGATACCCTCATCTCTCGCCTGTCAATCAGGGATCAATCAATTAATCGGGATGGTAACGAGATCACTCTAGATACTACCGGCGAGGGATTATATGGTTACTGGTTTGGAGTCAATCTGGGTGGTTCACTAATCGATGGCATCGTGCTTCCGGAAAGGGATATCAGCAAAGAATGGGATGGCCCCTGGTTTGGTGATGCGAAAAGAACCAATAATGGATGGTCATCCGAAATGTTTCTGCCCTGGTCGATGATGGCCATGCCTGACTCTGCCGACGAGCGAACCATGTCAGTGTTCGTATCCCGAAAGGTAGCTCATCTCGACGAAATCTGGTCCTGGCCTGCCCTGCCTTCAACCGGATCAAAATTCATGTCTGCGCTACAACCGATGAAGCTAAAACAGGTCAAACCCAGCCAACAGTTCTCTTTATTCCCGTTTACATCAGTGGTCAACGACCGACTGAACGAAGACACGGAATACCGCGCTGGCGCAGATATTTTCTGGCGACCTTCGTCTAACCTGCAGTTGACTCTGGGTCTCAATCCTGATTTCGGGACCGTGGAATCTGATGACGTCGTTGTTAACCTGACAGCATTCGAATCCTTCTTTCCTGAAAAAAGACTTTTTTTTCTGGAAGGCAGTGAAATATTTGTTACCACACCTCGCTCCAGTGTGGCTGAAAGAAGTACCCAGAGTAGCGCACGACGCACTGCCGTTAACTTCAATCCTGAGCCAACTACCCTGGTCAATACCCGCAGGATCGGTGGTGCTGCACGCCAACCGGACATTCCAGCGGGAGTGACCATCCCGGGGGTAGAACTGGGTAAACCAACGGAATTATCCGGTGCAGGAAAAATCACCGGTCAAAAGGGTGCTTTTCGCTATGGCGTGATGGGGGCTTTTGAAAAAGATTCCAGCTTCCATGGCACAGACAGCGAAGGCAATCCGGTTCGATTAACACAAAGTGGTCGGGATTTCGGTGTCGCCCGCTTCCTTTATGAAAACACCAACAATGGACGCCGGTCTCTGGGCTGGATATCCACGCTGGTAAGTCATCCTGATGAAGATGCTGTGGTGCATGGCATCGATGGTCATGTTTTGAGTTCCGATGGCAAACTCAAATTCGATGGACAACTGGTCTACAGTGATGTGGAAAATGTCACTGGCGGGGGCGGCTTCCTGGATCTGTTGTACATCCCCAGGCAGGGTTCGATGCACCTGTTCAGATTCGACTACTTCGATAAGAATCTGGACGTCAATGATCTCGGTTTTATCCGACGCAACGATACGATCGATCTAATGTATAGCTACAGCTCCTTCACTTCAAACCTGAAACACCTGCGCGCCAAATCAAATACGCTCTTTCTTGAACAGGACTACAGTATTGATGGTCTGGTAGTACGCAGCGGTGCCTTCTGGCGTGCCAACTGGACGTTTCACGATCTATCACAAATACGAACCGAGCTGGACTACTTCCCATCCCGGTGGGATGACCGCAACAGCCGCGGTAATGGTATCTTCAGAATCCCTCGTCGTTGGGTTTCCGAGATTTCCTATGGCACGGATACCAGCAAAATAATTAGTGTCAGCATGGCAGCAGGAAGACGACAGGAAGATTCCGGCGGTTGGCGGACCACCGCCAAGAGCGGCATTACGTTTAAACCCAATGACCGGTTTTCGTTTGATCTGGATGTCAACTATGCTGATCGTGAAGACTGGCTCATTTACCAGGGTGGCAGTGAATTCACCACCTTTAATGCGACGGACTGGCAACCCAGCATCACCATGGGTGTCTTTTTTACCGCGCGGCAACAGTTACGTTTGACCATGCAATGGGCTGGTATCCGGGCGGATGAGCAGGCGTTCTTTGTCGTGCCGGATCGAAAAGGTGACTTGCTGGAAGTGACAAAAGATGCGGATGCGCCCACCGATAATTTCACCATCAGCAGAGTCACCGCTCAGCTTCGCTATCGATGGGAAATCGCTCCCCTGTCAGACCTTTTCATTGTCTATACCAGAGGTGGAAACCTGCCGAATCGCGTGCATGATCAATGTGATGATCTGTTTCGTGATGCTCTCACAGATGCAGTACATGATCCAACGG
>CAZNFE010000283.1:0-4668 GCA_964571945.1 uncultured Pseudomonadales bacterium | reverse complement strand
GCTGGATTGATCGCCAGAATGGTACTTTCCGGTGGTGCCGCATCCGGACAAGAACCAGTTATTCATCTTCACCAAAATCTTCATCCTCTGGAATAGCGCGATCAACCAGTTCGATAAATGCCATGGGTGCAGCGTCTCCGGAGCGGTAGCCACATTTTAAGATTCTCGTGTAGCCACCCGGTCGGTCTGAATACCTTGGTCCTAGCTCTGTAAACAGTTTCCCTACAGCTTCCTTACTGCGCGTTCGAGAATATGCCAGGCGCCGGTTAGCAACCGAATCATTCTTGCCAAGTGTAATCAGAGGCTCTGCAACTCGTCGCAGCTCTTTTGCTTTGGGCAGTGTTGTCTTTATCACTTCATGCTCAAACAACGAAACAGCCATATTCCTGAACATGGATTTCCGATGCGAACTGTTCCGGTTTAATTGTCTACCACTCTTGCGATGACGCATGATAACTAATTCCTGAGACTCTTAACGATTGAGGATCTGAATCCTCGGGATTGAAGAAAAAAGTTCTGTTTGCCAGTTGCTGCCAATTAATAATTCAAAATCCGACTAACCTAGCACCCGATCATCACCTTTTAAGCTCGTGGGTGGCCAGTTTTCCAGTCGCATGCCAAGTGATAAACCTCTGGACGCAAGCACATCCTTGATTTCAGTCAGTGATTTCTTACCCAGATTTGGAGTTTTGAGAAGCTCTACTTCCGTACGACGAATCAGATCTCCAATATAGTAGATGTTTTCTGCTTTCAAACAATTTGCTGAACGCACTGTCAGCTCCAGGTCATCAACTGGTCTTAGCAGAATGGGATCGATTTCATCTTCTTGTTCTTCCGGTTCCGGCTCGACTTCATTTTCCAGGTCGACGAAGACAGCAACCTGCTGTTGCAGAATGGTTGCAGCTCGACGAATCGCTTCTTCAGGGTCAATCGTGCCATTGGTCTCCAGATCGATAATCAACTTGTCCAGGTCAGTGCGTTGTTCAACCCTGGCGTTATCTATCTTGCAAGCCACTCGTAACACCGGACTGTATGAAGCATCCAGCAACAGGTTCCCAATTACCCGTCCCTGGTCATCACCAGGATCACGGTTATCGGCAGGATCATAACCTCGACCACGCCCCACCTTGACCCGCATTTTTAGTGACCCTGATTCGGCCAGATGAGCGATTACCTGGTCGGGATTCGCGATTTCAACGTCATGACTTAACTGAAAATCGGCAGCGGTGACCACACCCGGCCCCTCTTTTTCCAGGATCAGTTCAGACTCATCTGTTGCGTTTAAACTGATCGCAATACCCTTGAGGTTGAGAAGTATCTCGATAACATCTTCCTGCACGCCCTCTATAGTACTGTACTCATGCAGAACACCGTCAATTTCTGCTTCAGTTATTGCACACCCCGGGAGGGAGGAAAGCAGAATTCGACGCAGTGCATTTCCAAGCGTGTGGCCAAACCCTCGTTCAAGCGGTTCAAGCACAACACTCGCTCGACGGCTGTTGAGCTGTTCGACCTGAATATGCTTGGGTGTCAAAAATTCTAAAGATGAATGAGCCATATATACACCTTGTTCCTGCTGTTCGTATGTGAGAAATGTCTATTTGGAATAAAGTTCTACAATCAGATTTTCATTTATCTCCGAAGGTAATTCGCCACGTTCCGGATAGTTCTTGAACACGCCCTCAAGCTTTACGGTATCAATCTCTACCCACTCAACAGGAGATCTGTTTGCTGCCACAGCCAGTGCACCCTGGATACGTAACTGGGATTTTGATTTCTCAGTTATCGACACCACATCACCTGCACTGACCAGATACGAGGGAATATTGACGCAACGTCCATTAACCAATATCGATTTATGAGAAACCAGTTGCCTGGATTCTGCACGGGTAGACCCAAATCCCATCCGATAGACCACATTGTCCAGCCTTCTTTCCAGCATGCGCAGCAGGTTCTCACCCGGGGCACCTTTTTGTCGGTCAGCTTTCTTGTAGTAATTACGGAACTGCTTCTCTAACACACCATACATGCGTCGAACTTTTTGTTTCTCTCGCAATTGAACGGCATAGTCTGACAAGCGACCTCGACGTTGACCGTGCTGGCCTGGCGCATTTTCTGCTCTGCACTTTGACTCGAGTGGCCGGACACCGCTTTTCAGGTAAAGGTCCGTACCTTCGCGTCTTGATAGTTTGCAAGTTGGGCCCAGATATCTGGCCATTTTCAAGTCTCCCGTAGTAACGGATGTTTAGTAACTGATTGGATGATACTAAAGCTCACACTCTGCGCTTTTTTGGTGGCCTGCAGCCATTGTGTGGAATCGGTGTCACATCCGTAATATTGCTAATCTTATAGCCCACAGCATCAAGTGCTCGAACCGCTGCCTCTCGACCTGGACCTGGTCCTTTGACCAACACATCCAGATTTTTCAAACCATATTCCAACGCAGCATTGCCTGCTCGTTCAGATGCCACCTGGGCTGCAAAAGGCGTACTCTTTCTGGCACCCCTGAATCCTGAACCGCCGGCAGTAGCCCATGACAAAGCACCACCCTGCCGATCAGTGATCGTTATTATGGTGTTATTAAACGTTGCGTGAATATGCGCTATACCATCAACCACCGTCCTTTTACCCCGGCGACGAGTCGGTGCCGAGACACCCTCAGTTGCTTCACTGTCAGCCGCAGACCCAGCAGCTGTTCCATCTGTTGCCGGGGCAGCAACTGTCTCTACCGCCTCGGAATCTGTCTCTGCCTGGGTCGTATCTGTCTCTACCGGGGTGTTCGTTGTCTCTACTGTGGTAGCATCAGTTTCAGAATCAGTCATATCATCTTGTCCAATAACTCTGGTTTCTATTTGCGAATGGGTTTCTTGGGACCCTTGCGTGTCCTTGCGTTCGTCTTCGTTCGTTGACCGTGTACAGGCAATCCTCTTCTATGGCGGAAGCCTCGATAGCACCCGAGATCAAGCAGTCGCTTGACATTTAGCTGTACTGTACGCCGCAGGTCCCCTTCTACCTGAAGTCTGGCAATCTCCGCGCGCAATTTATCAAGCTCTTCTTCACCCAAAGAATCGATATTGGCCTTTGGATCGACGCCCGTCACTTCACACAGTTTCTTCGCTGTCGTTCTTCCAACACCAAAGATGTATGTCAGTGAAACCTCGGTATGCTTGTTGTCAGGGACATTTATTCCTGCTAAACGAGCCATTCAGTACACTCCTCTTTTTAACCTTGTCGCTGCTTATGCCTGGGTTCGGTCTTGCAGATCACTCGCACGACACCTTTTCTACGAACAATTTTGCAATTCCGGCACATCTTCCTCACTGAGGCACGAACTTTCATGATTAGCTCCGTTGCTATTTGGATATTTCCCTTAATCCGAATTCTTTTGTCAGAGAATAATGATCAGGAATTTATCTGCGACCAAAATTCTGCAAATTTGATTTCTTCATCAATGACTCATATTGATGCGACATTAGATGCGTTTGTACCTGCGCCATAAAATCCATTACGACAACCACGACAATCAATAACGCCGTACCCCCCAGTTGAAAGGTCACATTAAATTGAACCACCAAAAATTGGGGCAACAGGCATACAATAGTCATATATAAGGCACCAAAAAGCGTTAGTCTCGTAATAATCGTATCGATGTACCTTGCTGTTTGCTCCCCGGGGCGATAACCCGGGATAAAGGCGCCCGATTTCTTCAAATTATCTGCAACTTCTTTCGGATTAAACATAATCGCCGTATACCAGAAACAGAAAAAGAAAATCCCCATCGAAAACATGATAATATTCAATGGTTGCCCAGGTGCGATTGCCAGCGCTACTTCCTGCAACCATTCCATTCCGGGAGTCTGACCGAACCACTGACCTAATGAGGCGGGAAAAAGCAGCAGGCTGGATGCGAAAATTGCCGGAATAACGCCAGCCATATTTATCTTCAGCGGCAGATGACTTGTCTGTGCCGCATACATTTGCCGACCCTGCTGTCGCCGAGCATAGTTGATCGTAACCCTTCTCTGCCCTCTTTCAACAAACACCACACCTGCAACCACTGCAACTGCTAACGCCGCGATTCCCAGCAATACAAGTATATTCAAATCACCTTGTCTTGCCTGCTCAAAAGACTGCCCGACCGCTCTCGGAAAACCGGCAACTATGCCTGCAAATATTAAAATGGATATGCCATTGCCAACACCCCTTTCCGTTACCTGTTCACCAATCCACATTAGAAATACCGCGCCGGTGACCAAAGTACTAATAGACACAAAATAGAATATGAAATTTGCTGAATAAGCCAGACCTTGACCGGCCATCCCGCTGGTCATCGCAAAAGCCTGTACGGTTGCCAATAACACAGTGCCATATCTGGTGTACTGATTAATTTTGCGTCGACCTGATTCACCTTCTTTCTTCAATTGTTCCAATTGCGGGGTCGTTGCAGTCAGCAATTGCACAATAATAGAGGAGGATATATAGGGCATTATGCCCAACGCAAAAATGCTCATTCTCTTCAGAGCACCACCGGAAAACATATTGAACAAATCAAGAATTCCACCCTGATTTTGATTAAACAGGGATTGCAGGCGATCTGGATTAATGCCTGGAATAGGGATATGGCTCCCTATACGGTATACCAGAATGGCAATAAACACGAACAACAGT
>CAZNFE010000282.1:0-4683 GCA_964571945.1 uncultured Pseudomonadales bacterium | reverse complement strand
TTAGAATATAAAAATCAAAACCGTTAATATCCAGTTTTTCTATCCATATAGTTATTCTCTACCAATGCCAGGTTCAGGGAGTACCAGCATACAAATCACACTTCGGGACCAGTACGCTTCACACCGGCGACCGAACTACATGCCTTTTTGATAAGCATGTCAGTTTACTACAATACTCTCGCTCGAAGTGAGTTCAATCCATTCCCACATGCACCACTGCAATGAGAAAGAGCCCTATCAGAAGCAATATACTTTTGTGCACCTTGTTACCGGCTATCGGAGCATTCGTGTGGTTCGGTATGCTGATGCTGGAACCACAATTTAATCAAGGGCAGGTTGTAATGTTGACGTAAATGTTTTTAATGTCCGTAGTATGGATGATGAAACTCTGATTATTATAGTCTGTGTAATTTTGTTTTTGCTCTCGTTGGCAATTATTCATGCCATCAGAAGAGCAAATGAACTTGCCAAATCATGCCGGAATTCCTCAGCAAACTCGTCAGATTTACGAACGGAACAGATCAGTCAGATCGAACATCCGGACAATAATCTGCAATCAGATTTCACAACATCAGAATCCTATTCCGATCCTGTCGATGGGAAACATCTGCGATACGAGCAGGTTACGGTTCTGGCAGTGGATGATAATCCGTTGAGTTTGAGATTCGTGTGTACCTTATTGGAAGATCTGGGCGTTGAAACCACGTCAGCGCGCAGCGGTGAAGAGGCAATCAGTATCACCTCTGAAACCTCTTTCGACCTGATTCTTATGGATGTACAAATGCCAGGCATGAATGGTATTGAAACCATGAAACGAATTCACGTGCTAGAGGAATCAGACCGGAAAACACCCATTATCGCCTTGTCCGCACACTCACTGCCAGATGAGATCATGCGATTGCTGAACGCCGGGATGAACGATTGTGTCGTAAAACCTATCAGCGAGCGACAACTCAAGGCAACATTGGAAAAATGGACCAAAACGACCAGATCAACTCAGGCTTTAAGCCCCGTTCCTGAAAAATTAATCGTCGATTGGGATTGGAGCCTGAAGTTAGCAAACAACAAACCTGAACTAGTCCTGGAGTTACTCACAATCCTGAAGGAGACACTGCCTGAAGATCAGGCTGCCATGAATAGCGCCTATAGATCCGGCAACACCAGGCTGCTCAAGCAAGTGCTCCATCGCCTGAAGGGTGCAGTGGCATACTGCGGAGTCCCGGGATTGCGAGATGCCATCGAACATTTTGAAACGGTACTGAATTCGGACAATGCAAGCCGGGCTCAATCTGATCTGGACTCAGTCAACAGGGAAATAGAAGCACTTATTGCATGGGAAGCTGGCAGGGAACAGCCCGGTGAGCCGCTATAAAGCCTGAATTCCTGTATTCAGCCAGGAGGTGTGCCGTTCTGTCCCCACAGGAACCTGCTTACTCACCGCACAAAACCACAAATGCCAGCGCATAATCCCGCTCGTCGGTAATACTCACAAACCTTTCTCCCACACCGTTAATCTCAGCAATCTCCCGGGCTTTGCCAGTAAAGCTGATCTCTGGCGCGCCGCTACTCTGGTGTGTTATACATATCTGACTGAAGTGGACGCCGCCGCGCATACCGGTTCCCAGTGCTTTGACTGCTGCTTCTTTGACTGCAAACCGTTTTGCAAGGAATTGCGCCTGCCTGCCGGATCGATCGAATTCCAGGAGTTCAGCAGCACAAAGAATTCGCCGGGCAAATCTGGTTCCCCATCTGGAAAGACTCTTCTTAATTCTGGCAACTTCGACCAGATCGGTTCCTATTCCCTTAATCACGGAGTACCCATCTAAAATTTGACAAACAGCTCTCTGCTGTTCAGCGGTTTACCTCCTAAAAGCGGTTTTAGCGCTGTTCTGACTATTTTCTTCGCAGCCACTTTTGCAGAAGACCGGGAAAAATCATCTGCCGCTATGGCCAGCAAATCAGTACCTCGAAACAGCATGTTCGCATCAACCGCATTTTGGGCAGGTTCGAATCCACCTTCCAGACTGTATTTATACAAATTATCTGACAATATTACTGTACCTGTCGAAACTTCATAGTCGAATACAATTCCGTATCCCAGATCGGCCAACAGCTTCAATTCAAAACGACGTAGTACTTGTTCAGCGATTTTCCCCTGTTTCGACAGCTGGCCCAGTAAGTTCTCATATGAGTTAAACAAAGAACGCATGGGATCGAATCGACCAAGCAGCCGCACCAGCAGTTCATTCACATACAATCCGATAAACAGATTATCTCCCACGAGAGATGTAGGAGTTCCCGGTAATTCATAACTTTTTAGTGTTTTCAGTTCCCCTGATCCGGCACACGAAATCAAAAATAGTGAAAATGGCTGCAGGATCGCTTTTTTTTTCTGGCCTCGCACACCTCTTGCAACAGCAGACAACCGGCCGTACTCAAGCGTAAAAAAATCTGCGATCAGACTGGATTCCCTGTAAGAACGTGCATGCAAAATAAAGGCAGGGGTTAAATCATTCAAGCTAATACCATTAGAGCAACCATTCAAGATAAACCATGAAGGGAGCCTCTGATCGAGTCCTGATGCAACAATTGTTTAACGGTCGTCATAACCCAGGCTCTTCAGGGTTCTTTCATCATCCGACCAACCAGACTTCACTTTGACCCACAATCTCAACATAGTCTTCTCGTTAAGCAGTGATTCAATATCAACGCGAGCTTCCATGCCAATTTTCTTGAGCCGCGCACCACCCTTGCCAATGAGTATACCTTTCTGTCCTTCACGCTCAACCAGGATTAGAGACCGAATATCCAAGCCCTTCTTTACTCGTTTGTATGATTCTATCTGAACGTTGATTTCGTAAGGCAGCTCTTCACCTAGTTGCCTCATTATTTTTTCCCTGATAATTTCAGAGACCAGAAACTTCTCGCTCCGATCTGTAATCTGATCCTCTGGAAAATAGAACTCGCTTTCAGGCAAACTTTCTTCAATCAATTGTTGCAACACATCAAGATTGTGTCGATCCATCGCAGATACCGGAATCAAGTGGCTAAACTCACCCTTCTTTTTCAGAGTTTCCAGGTGCGGCAATAATCGTGCCTTGTTTTTCAGCAGGTCTACCTTGTTCACCACGAGCAAGGCGGCCGTTCTGCTCTTTCGTACATGCTCCAGTACCCACTCATCATCATGAGTCCATATCAATCGATCCACTACAAAGATAATCAGATCAACATCTCGAATCGCTCGTATGGCACTTCGGTTCATATGCTGATCCATCCGTTTGTCCACCTTCTGGTGTAATCCGGGTGTATCCACATAAAGTACCTGGGTGTTCCTGGTGCTTCTGATTCCCAGAAGCTGATGACGGGTAGTCTGGGGTTTTCTGGATGTTATACTTAGTTTCTGTCCCATGATCTGGTTAAGCAAAGTCGATTTGCCAACATTAGGTCGACCTACAATCGCCACATATCCGCATCTCTTTGCTTCTGCCGATGTGCCAGGATCACCCTTCCGGCTTTCATCATGTGATTTCATATCAGTCGCATCAGGTTCCGACACCAGTTAACTGTTCGAGAACTGCGGCTGCAGCGGCTTGTTCAGCCCGCCGCCTGGTGCTGCCTGAAGCGCTGGCGGGATTCTTCAATAATGCGACTCGACACGACACTGTAAAAACCTGATCGTGCGCTTTACCCTCTTTGCAGACCACCGAATATTGAGGCAGATCGCAACCTCTGGATTGCAAATATTCCTGCAACTCTGTTTTAGGATCTTTCTGAGTGTGCTCAAGCGATAATTTTTCGATACGGCTTTGAAACCAGTGATCCAACCTCTCTCGTGCAACAGCCATACCTCGCTCAACGTAAATTGCCCCAATCAGGGCTTCAAATGTGTCCGATAATATTGAAGTTCTCTTATATCCACCGCTTTTTAACTCACCAGATCCCATAATCAGATAGTTACCCAAATCAAACTCCCTGGCGATTTCAGCCAGCGTTTCACCATTTACGAGACTTGCTCTCAATCGGCTCATTTGGCCTTCCCGTGCTGTTGGGAATTTTTGATAGAGTGTGTCAGCAATGACAAAACTGAGAATAGAGTCACCAAGGAACTCCAATCGCTCGTAGTTAGCCGGTCCAGCACTACGATGAGTTAGTGCCAGTTTCAGCAAACGATAGTCACTAAATGGGCTGCCAAGGATGTCGTTTAGTTTATCGAGTTTGTTATTCAATCTGTTCTCGTCCGGACAGGAACTAACTAATCCCGCAATTGAACAGTATGCTTGAAAACCAGTAATACAAAGCTATTGGCTACCAGGGGTTCTCGCACTTCATAATCAAGATTAACGATGATGCGATCTGCAGTACGTTTCACCTTCATTCTTTCATTCAGATTATAGTCACGAATATTATTGAGCTTCAGCCGTTTTAAGACCATCGCTTTGATGTCCGATGTGCGCTTGTTCACCATGCCCTGCTGCTGGCTCAAGTTGTCGAGAATATTAGAGGCGGTGCTGAAATCCATATAATGAGGTACTAATTTGGCACCCACGCTTGCGAATCCACCTACAATCACAATTAGTAATAACCACCCGGTGGCGGACAAGCCCCGTTGCTTTATTCTTGAGTTCATGCTGTCTCCTCTATATCAATCCTATGATGGGGACGGGGGATTATCGAAAGCGAAAA
>CAZNFE010000281.1:0-4698 GCA_964571945.1 uncultured Pseudomonadales bacterium | reverse complement strand
ATTCGGGAAGGTGGACGCACCGTAGGTGCAGGCGTGGTGACCAGTATTACCGAATAGTTTCACAGAACAAGATACTGGAACAAAGCTGCTTTCTGCAAACCGAAGGCCAGTAGCTCAATTGGCAGAGCAGCGGTCTCCAAAACCGCAGGTTGGGGGTTCGATTCCCTCCTGGCCTGCCATCGATGCAACAGAGCAGTGACAGTAATACCCCGTAGCTAAAGGTACATCGACAGCATGAGCAGTAAAGTAGAAGAACGGGCACCCAGACTAGATAGCGCCAAGTGGTTGCTGGTTATAGTCATTATATTGGGTGGAGTTTATGTAAACTCCATTTATGCAACTGCACCTGTTCTCTATCGAGCCCTGGCTGGGATTGTGCTGTTAGGCATCGTGGCTATCATCGGGTTGCAAACTTCCCTGGGGAAAGCAACCTGGGATCTTGCGAAAGAATCCCGAGTCGAAATCAGAAAAGTTGTCTGGCCAACTCGCCAGGAAACAATACAAACGACATTTATTGTTGTAGCAGTCGTGATATTCGTTGCGTTGATTCTCTGGATACTTGATTCTGGCGTAAGCTGGCTTGTGCAGGGCGTTATTGGATAGGAGAAACGATTTTGTCTAAGCACTGGTTTGTAGTGCATGCATATTCCGGATTTGAAAAGCAGGTAATGCGAACCCTTGCGGAACGAATTGAATTGTCCGGTCTTAGCGACAAGTTTGGTGAAGTAATCGTACCAACTGAAGAAGTCGTGGAAATGCGAGCCGGGAAAAAACGTCGTAGCGAGAGGAAATTTTTCCCAGGCTATGTGTTGGTGCAGATGGAACTGGATGACGAGACCTGGCATCTCGTTAAAGAAACTCCAAAAGTGCTTGGCTTTATTGGCGGTAAAGCTGACTCACCAGCGCCTATATCGGATGCGGAAGCAAATGCAATTCTACAGAGGATTCAGGCGGGAAGTGAGCACGTTACACCGAAAACCGTTTTTGAACCAGGTGAGCTGGTCAGAGTGATAGATGGACCTTTCAACGACTTTAGTGGTGTCGTTGAAGAAGTAAACTACGAGAAGAGTCGCCTGCATGTAGCGGTGACGATTTTTGGACGCTCTACTCCGGTTGAGCTTGCGTTTGATCAGGTGGAAAAGGGGTAGCATTCCGCAAGAATCAGATGTCCCAGATCAGGGTGTCTGAGGCATTTTTATTTACAGGGGACCTGATGCTGAATCACATTCAGACACCAGGGTTTGAACCCACGAGGATGATGAAATGGCAAAAAAAATTGATGCCTATATTAAGCTGCAGGTACCTGCAGGTCAGGCAAACCCTAGTCCACCTGTTGGCCCTGCTCTGGGACAACATGGTGTCAATATCATGGAATTCTGTAAAGCATTCAATGCACAGACGCAGAGCATGGAACAGGGCTTACCGATACCTGTTGTAATCACCGTTTATGCTGATAAGAGTTTTACTTACATTACAAAAACACCACCGGCATCAGTACTTTTACGAAAAGCAGCCGGTATCGACAAAGGTAGTGGCGAACCAAATCTTGAGAAAGTTGGCAAGGTTAATCGTGCCCAGCTTGAAGAGATCGCAACTCTTAAAGATCCTGACCTGACGGCGGCAGATATGGATGCCGCAGTACGAACCATCGCCGGTAGTGCTCGCAGTGCAGGCATTGAAGTGGAGGGTGTGTAAGTGGCCAGGATATCCAAACGTATTCGAGCATTCCGGGAAAAGATAGAAGCAGGCAAGTTCTACCCAATCGATGAAGCAGTGAATTTACTCACCGAACTATCCACAGTGAAGTTCAAGGAGAGTATTGATATCAGTATCAACCTTGGCGTTGATCCGCGAAAATCCGATCAGGTTGTTCGGGGTGCGACAGTGCTGCCGAATGGTACTGGAAAGGAAGTGAGAGTAGCTGTATTTGCAGAGGGAGCCAAAGCCGAAGAAGCCAACGAAGCGGGTGCTGATGTGGTGGGCTTTGATGATCTGGCTGACAAGATCCGTGGTGGCTATCTGGATTTTGACGTTGTCATTGCAGCACCTGACGCGATGCGAGTAGTTGGGAAACTGGGGCAGATCCTCGGTCCCAGAGGATTGATGCCCAATCCAAAACTGGGAACCGTAACGCCAGATGTAACTGCTGCTGTAAAAAATGCCAAATCGGGTCAGGTACGTTATAGAACTGACAAGAATGGTATTGTTCACGGCGGGATTGGAAGAATTGGCTTTGATGCCGGTGCAATTAAGGAAAATGCGGAAGCTTTATTGACTGACTTGAAAAAAGCTAAACCAGCTGCAGCCAAAGGCGCTTATGTTGAGAGAATAGTGTTATCGACTACGATGGGAGCAGGTATCCCCATCGATCAATCTTCGTTGGATTTTTAACAATCGAAATAATTTGATGTTGCTGTAGGCAGTGCCGAACTGATTATGGTGGCATATGAACTTTGGGGTTCCTGGTATTCCAGGGCTCGTCAAAGACCGCAGGTGCTAACCTGGGCGAATTGCGTTTTGTCCATTAGCTTAATTTCCTGCGCAGACGGTAAACCCGATTCAGGTTCCTGAATCTTGTGACCGTAGGGAAGCCGATTCTTAGATCGAATCGGCACAATCAGTAAGTCGACACAGGAGTATTACTTGTGGCATTGAGACTTGAGGATAAACAGGCGATTGTAGCCGAGGTCAATGAGACTGCGAGCGAATCGTTATCTGCAGTAGTCGCAGATTATCGAGGTGTCTCCGTGGTTGACATAACCAGTATGCGAAATCGTGCCCGCGAAGAAGGCGTTCATGTGAGAGTGATTAGAAATACTCTCGCCCGGCTCGCTCTCGCAGGTACTGAATTTGAATGCATGACTGAAGTGCTTCTTGGACCCAATATCATTGCGTTTTCTAAAGAAGATCCTGGTGCAGGAGCCAGAGTCTTCAATGATTTTGCAAAAGATAATGACGAGTTTGAGATCAAGGCGCTTTGTGTCGGTGGAAAATTGCTGGAAGCTGACCAGATTGATGTGCTTGCGAAATTGCCAACCAGAGATCAGGCAATTTCTCTTTTGATGTCTGTGATGCTTGCACCGATTACCAAACTGGCCCGCACGATGAATGAAGTTCCTGCAAAGGTAACTCGGGTAGTCGCTGCTGTCAGAGACCAAAAACAGGCCGCCTAATATTATACATGACCTAATTGATTCAGGAGAGAGCACTAATGGCATTGTCCAAAGATGATATATTAAATGCGATAGCAGAGATGAGTGTGATGGATGTTGTCGAACTCGTTGCTGGGATGGAAGAGAAATTTGGCGTATCTGCTGCGGCAATTGCTGCGGCACCAGCGGCAGCCGGTGGCGGGGACGCAGCAGCCGCCGCAGAAGAACAGACAGAATTTGACGTTATCATTACAGCAGCGGGTGAGAAGAAGGTTAACGCAATCAAAGTTGTTCGTTCGATAACCAGTCTTGGTTTGAAAGAAGCCAAGGCAGTAGTCGATGATGCCCCGTCGCCGGTAAAAGAGGGGGTCAGTAAGGAAGAAGCTGAAGATATCAAAAAGCAGCTTGAAGAAGCTGGTGCGACAGCGGAGATTAAGTAATCGTTGAGATTACCGAAAATCCAAACGGGAGTATCCCATTAAAAAAGGCTGGCAGGAAACGCTGTCTGGCCTTTTTTCGCTCGTAAGAAATACATGAAGCCAGTACCTGGGACTGACTTCAACCACTGGCAAGTCTGGAGGCGTTGATGGCCTATTCGTACACACAAAAGAAACGCATACGTAAAGATTTCGGAAAACTGCCCCGGGTCATGGATATACCCTATCTGTTAGCAATACAGGTTGAATCCTACAAGGAATTTATTCAGGAAGGTGTTGCGAAGCAAGATCGTATCAGCAAGGGCTTGCACGCGGCATTCAAATCCGTGTTTCCAATTGTCAGTTATTCTGGCAATGCTGCCCTGGAGTATGTCAGTTATCGTCTCGATAAACCTGTATTTTCGGTCAAAGAATGTCAGCTTAGAAGCGTTACTTACGCTGCACCTTTGCGGGTAAAAGTCAGGCTCATCATTTATGATCGAGAGTCCAGCAACAAAACGATCAAGGACATCAAAGAGCAGGAAGTTTACATGGGTGAGATTCCGCTCATGACTGAAAATGGAACTTTTGTAATCAATGGTATTGAGCGTGTGATCGTTTCCCAGTTGCACCGATCTCCCGGTGTATTTTTCGATCATGACAAGGGAAAAACCCATTCCTCGGGTAAGCTCCTGTATTCAGCTCGTGTCATACCCATGCGGGGTTCCTGGCTGGATTTTGAGTTTGACCCGAAGGACGCTTTGTTTGTCAGGATTGATCGGCGGAGAAAATTGCCTTCGACAATTCTGCTTCGTGCATTGGAATTCAGCGCTGAAGAAATTCTGGATATGTTCTTTGAAAGAGATGTGTTTCATCATAGAAAGAATGGCTACTATTTCAAACTGGTTGCTTCACGTCTGCGAGGCGAAACTGCCAGATTCGATTTGAAAGCGAAAAACGGCAAAGTCATGGTCGAAGAGGGTACTCGAATTACAGCTCGGCATATCCGTGATCTGGAAAAGACCAAAATTTCCGAGCTTGAAGTTCCAGAGGAGTTTGTATGTGGTCGTGTGATGGCGCAGGACATCATCGATAAAGAGAGCGGCGCGATAGCGCGTGAATGAACTGCA
>CAZNFE010000280.1:1257-4700 GCA_964571945.1 uncultured Pseudomonadales bacterium | reverse complement strand
AGCTCGGCTGAGACGGTGGACTGGAGCTCGGCTGAGACGGTGGACTGGAGCTCGGTGGAGAGGGTGGAGAAGGCATTGAACTCGGTGGCGGCGTCTGGGGAGATTGACAACCGGATAATACCAACAGAGAGCCCAGACCAAGAATAATTAGTATATGTTTGCTAAGTAGTTTCATATCGTTCGTTTCATCACTGTGTATTTACCGGCTGGATCCAGTGCTACAAATGGCATATCAGCGAACTCTGATCCTCTCGACCCGGTTTCCGCTGTCAGTAAGTATAGCCATGTATTGGAACCCGCTCATGGCAATCTTCATCGAATTGAATTGCAAATCGTATTGTGTTTGACCTGTTTTCGCTTTGAAATGTTCAATCCGGATCCCACATAAGAGTAGTGCAGGCTGCTGAACGTTACATGAATATTACTTCCATTAAACTGCTTCTGCAGCATTGATGAACAGGATTTTAGGGTAACCGGGGTTGTATGGCTCCAAATTCGAAGCAAATATTGCATTGTTGATAACTATTGAGTTGATAATGGTCGACAGCAGTGGTCAGATTGAAATGATCGGCTATACATCCGGGTCTGAATTTCTATCAGCCTGGAACATGCGTGAACTAATAGTAGTGATGCGGGACTAATTTATATGGAGTACGGTCAAACAAGCCAGCATGTGTCCACGGGGAAATGGGGTGCTATGGTTACCCTGGTGCTGGGCGTGATTCTATCCTCAGGCTGCAATACGAGTGTGACTGT
Source organism: uncultured Pseudomonadales bacterium (assembly GCA_964571945.1). Lineage (GTDB taxonomy): Bacteria > Pseudomonadota > Gammaproteobacteria > Pseudomonadales > Azotimanducaceae > JASJXV01. The sequence continues at coordinate 3,944 of CAZNFE010000280.1, read as the reverse complement.
GGAAGGATCCCTGCCTACACCAGTGGTGCAAAAGCTACCGTTAAATATTGGCGTCTATTATCCAGCCGATTTCAGGAGTTTTACGCACCAGGAGAAAATTCAGGAGCAGGGAACCTGGAAAGTAGCTATGGGTACGCAGAATCTGCAGTTTTTTCAAGGCATGTTCGCGGCTATGTTTGATCGCGTAACAGAAATTCAGCAGCTGGAATTGCCCTCGGAAAAAGCAGTAGGTTCTGCACCGGTTCGGATTCCGGAGAATCTGGATGGGGTTATTGTCCCGGATATTGTGAAGTATGGCTTTTTAACACCCAGGATTTTGGGGCAGAATTTTTTTGCGGCTTCAATTCACTACCGCATCAGGATTTACGATAAGTCGGGGAATCTGGTTGTGAACTGGATTGGTGTGGGCTATGGCAAGAGCCCTGGATCAGCGTTTGGCAGTAGCGAAGCGCTTGGCAATGCGACCACCCTGGCTATCCGGGATGGTGGCGCGAAAATCGTCATGGACGTGTTGCGAAGTCCGGCCGCGCTAAAGTGGCTCAAAGCAAATAATATTTCACTTGATTAGCGGTTCCATGGAATGACTGGAAGAATTCATTTAGCACCTGTTTTCCCGCTCTGCATTCTGATCTCTCTATCAGGATGCGTCACTTCACGAGTAGAACAACTGCGACAAAGCGATACCGGTCTGACGGGAGATGAGTCTCTGGTGATAATGGGCAGGGCCAATTATTCCGATGAAACGGAAACAAGTTTTACCGATTGTATCGCCCATGACCTTGGCAGGGGCTCCTCGCCGCTGAATCTGGTGAGTGAGAAAACATTCAAAGATCAATTGTATCCCTGGTTTGAAGCTCGCACTGCTCCGACTTCAGCCGAAGACCTGGCCAGACTATTCGCCTTGCCGGGTGTAAGTGACAAGATTGAAAATACTAACGTGCGCTATCTGATCTGGATCGACGGTAACACCGAAACCAAGGACAAGGGTGGTGCAATCAGTTGCACGGTTTCCACGGTGGGCGGAGGATGTTTTGGCATGAGTTACTGGGAGGAAGATGCATCCTATCAGGCATCGGTCTGGGATCTCAAGAACCTCACCACGGCCGGTGAGATAGTGGCGGATGCCAATGGTACTTCGTATCTGGCAGGTCTCGTGATCCCAATACCGATTTTGGCAAGACCCGGTAATGCTGCCTGCAAAGCTTTGGCCACCCAGCTGAAACAATTCCTGTTGGATTCCGACTCGGAATAATTTCTGATCTCAGGTTGCATCCCCGGTATTGGAAGTGCCGGTACTAACGGCATCGGAGTTACTGGCATCAGCACTGTTGGAATCTTTCGTATTCGAGGTGCCGGATTTGGTTTTGGTGCTGAGATTGCGGTAGATGGGATAATAAAGCTGGTGAATACCATATTCGGATGCCACCAATTCACCTTTGACCATTCTGGGCCGAAATCGGTAATTGAACAATAGCCGCTTTAATGACTTCCGTTCCTGATTGGGGATAGTTGATTCGGTGATGCGGATATCGGTCGGATGACCGTTGGGCCGTATTGTCATTTCCACATCGGCAAACAAATCGCTGGAATCATCGCTGATGAATATGGGTAAGATGGTTGTGGCTCTGGGTTGAATGCGGGTGGGCAGAGCAAACAGTTCATTATTCAATTCCTCCAGATCAACTCTGCCTTGCATAATTTTGGAGGCTTGATCGTAAAAATCGAGGCCCTCGGCGTCTCCTGTTGCTGTGTATAAATCACCCAATCTGACCAGAGCCCGGATATGGTCGGAAATATCAACATCCGGTTGTTCTTTGACAATTGCAAGCGCCCGCACCAGCGCTTTTTTTGCATCACCGATTCTTGGCTTTTCTCTGTGTTGTGGTATGTATGCGCTGGTACGGGTTGGCTGGGCATTCAAAGACACATCGTACCTGGGTTTTTCCCTGGCTGGTCTGGAGATACCGAAACGCCAGACCTCCTGTTGTGAGAGACGCACATCGGCAACTCCCTGGAGCAGTTCAATCAGGCGTACGTCGTGTTCACCATAGTTGTCCTCAACGATACCAATTGCTCGCTGGTAGTGATTGACCGCATCCCTAAATCGGCCCACATCTTTCAGGTATTGAGCATATTTGTTTAGCGCTGGGATCAACTCGAGACTGGCATCCCCGTATTCGGTTTCGTTGATTTTGAAGTAGAAATATTGCTCCATCCCGGCAGTCTGGAAGTTACCTTCGGCAATATTCACAATGGTGAGCTGATCGAGGATGCTCAGCTGGTTGGGGCTGTAGACACCATCGTCACGGTGGATAACGTGCTGAGCCCGTTGGAAGGCCTTGACGGCCCCATCTGTCTCACCGGCTAACCTTTGCGCCAATCCAAGGGAGAACAGCGGCTGAATCAATAAGGGAGAGAATGCTCCCCGGGTTGCTTCAATCAGTGCGATGCATTCGTTCAAATTCGTAATTGCGGCATCGGATTGATCCGCAGCCACCTGTAACAAAGCCAGGTTGAGAAGCGGTCTTATTAAACTTTCCCCGGAGCTATCCTTCAGCTTTTCGACGATCTGCTGACCGCTATCGATCGCTGCATCGAGATCGCTGGCCTCTTTCTGCTGTTGCATCTTGTTATGCAACGACTGGATGCTCGCTGACACACCAGGCAGGTCATCTGACATGCCCTCA
>CAZNFE010000280.1:0-1157 GCA_964571945.1 uncultured Pseudomonadales bacterium | reverse complement strand
ATGCAACGACTGGATGCTCGCTGACACACCAGGCAGGTCATCTGACATGCCCTCAAACCATTCCTGTGAAGCAGCACAGATCCCCGTCAAACAGAGCAAAAGCAGCACTGATGGTAATCGTATTGAGAGCATTCTTGCCGGAAGCTCCTTGTTCTTGTTGTGAGAAATTACTGAATTAAGACCGGAAGCCGTTGAGAAATGATGTCAGAATATGGAGTGAATGTCTGGGTAAATTTAACATGGCGGGTTTTTACTGCCTCGCCAGCTTTGAATGCTGGTCTGAATCGGCTGTCACGAACAACTCGAATCATCAATTTGTTCAATCTGGCGGGTGCATTACCTGCCTCAGCAGTCACATCGCTGGTTCTGCCTCGTTCATTTACCGTGAAATCCATTTGAATTGATATCTCTTTCATCCGATCATCATTTTTGTAGGTCGCAGGAAGGAGATAAAGTAACTGTTTGTAATCAAATTGCACGGGTTCACCAATCAGCTTTCTTATCGAGTCTTCATTCCGCACATTGCTCTTTCGATTCTGAATTCTAACGTTATATTGGTTACCTTGCCCGGGAGTCACGAAATATTGCGGTTCCGTCTCATCATCAGCAAATGGATCCAACGGCAGAAGGTCTTGATTATTTGGTTGACCGAATCGATCCTGGTTAACCTTGAATTTTTTTCTGTATCCCGGACGATTCCCTAATTCGTTGAACATGGCGAGCTGACGAGGAGGACTGTTTTCAGACAACGGCTTGATTGCCTGTTGTCGTACTTGCCATGCCCTGTTATAGAGATCCGTGGCCGGATCAGGATTGTTACTCACAATGTAGGCATCCCCGAGATCAAACAGTAATTCGGCATATTCATCTCCTGCCGAAGGATTTTTTTTCATGATGGCCGCTGCCTTCTCAAGATCATCAGTAGCGCAACAGATTCCCTGTAAAAGCCGGGTTCTGGCTCTCAGGCGCAGAACCTCGACCATCCGGATATCCTCGGCACCGGAATTGGTTTTGATAAGTAGCTCCAGCTGCTTCAGAGTGGCTCGGGATCGATAGAACTGACCAGTATCCAGGTGCCATTCAGCGGGTTTGAGGAACGGCGGTATTAATTCCACCACATTCCTCTCCAGTATGTGCGTATTTATTTGCGCAGATCG
>CAZNFE010000279.1:0-4725 GCA_964571945.1 uncultured Pseudomonadales bacterium | reverse complement strand
ATGGGCCAATGTGCAGCCGCCACAGTAGGCCAATCTGTTCTCGGTCAGGCTCCTAAGGTATACCGCTGTCTCTGACAGGTGCCGGTTTGAGCAGAATCTCTGCCATTGATACCAGATAACAAACGAAACCGGCTACCCAGAGTAATCCCGACAATTCGACCAGGGCTTCCGAGTAAACCAGTGCTGCCGATATTCTAAAAACTGCAGTCAGCGAAATGAAAACAAACGCCAGATTGAGTAACCAATCGGATTCGAGCGCACGTCCGGAGTGTCCTTTACCAGCTCTGGCGGCTACCGCCAGAATCATGGTCGTGATAGCACCCACCGAGAGCGCATGTACACCGGCACTCGGAGTGAATTGAAACAACAGCCCTGCACCCAGTAAGGCATAACCTACTGCGATCCAGCTATAGGCCACGTGCAAGATAAGCAGCAATGGTTCGCGCACCGTGCTAAATCCCTGCCACCGGCTGATTCTAATCCCCTGCATCACACTGCATAGCAGCAGCATCATACCGGTGATCAGACTTCCTGGCAGCAACACCCAGCAGGGTATAACCAGCAAAGTCATCAGGATCACAGCGCTATCATATCGATTCATCTGCGTGGGCATAGCCAATCCGGGTTTTTCCCGCATCAGCCAGTTTCTGGTAAACGCAGGAATAATTCGCCCGCCAATAATGGTAACGAGTAGCACAACGGTCCCGATGGCACCGCGGATACTCCACTGCCCAGCAGGGAGTACATCGGTTACTTCAAGGTGATAGATCAGGTTAAAACCAAACAGCAACCCAATGCATGCCAGAATAATATAGTTGCGGCGATTTCCTGCCAGATACAACTCTCGCCACAGCACGGCAATCACCAGCATCAGGTACGACAGATCAGCAGCGATCGTAATGAAGGCTGGCAATGCGTGGCCAAACAGCATCGCCAGACGACCCAACACCCAGAGCACACAGAGTGAGATCAGAGTCATGCCGTGTACTGGTGCTCGTCCCGTCCAGTTCGCCACCGCGGTAAACACGAAGCCGCCAATCCCGGCGGCCACAAATCCATACAGCATCTCATGGCTATGCCACATGATTGGATTCTGTTCTGTCAGCATCAGAAACGGCTGCCAATAGAGATGCAACAACCAGAGCAGGACAATGAGCGGGGCATACAGACCTGCCAAAAGAAACAGCGGACGAAAGGCCATACTGAAGAAAAAAGGTTTCATCATCTTTCCCATTAGTCAGGCGTGTTGTGTTCTAAGAAACCCCGGAAGGAAAAAAGCCGGAACCCTCCCTGCAAGCATCCCGGCTCAATTAGACACAAAAGTATCTGCTAGTAAATATCTTTTCTGGTGTTATGGATATTGAATTTACCCGTCGGCGTTACCAGACGCTTGTCCTTGATCACACTTTTTAGCTTTCTGGTCTTGTCATCAACGACAACCAACGCCGATGTCTGATCCTTACCGTTCCAGACTGAAAACCAGACTTCATCACCAGCCTTATTATATTCCGGCTGCACAACACGTTTTGGGCCTGCACCTACATCTGCCCACTCGGCGATCGGAAGCTTCACGAACCCACCTTCGAGGTTATTGATATCGAACACGGCAACGGATTGACTGATTTTCGGATCCGGGTTCAAAGGCGCATCGACCCACAGGTTATGTGAATGTGGATTACTCTTCACGAATAGTGAGCCACCACCCATGCCTTTCAGGGTCCGCACCACTTTCCAGGCATTTTTCTTATGCTTCACAGGATCCGTACCGATCAGGGTAATGTTTGAATTCCCCAGAGCGCTGGTACCCCAGACAGGCCCAAACTCGGGATCCTTAATGTTTACACCTCGACCCGGGTGCGGAATTTTAGTGACATCTATCAACGCTTCGACATCCCTATCTTTCGAATCGATCACGGCAATTTTGTTGGACTTGTTCGCTGCTGTGAGAAAATATCGATGGGTTGAATCCCAGCCGCCATCATGCAGGAAGCGTGCTGCTTCCAGAGTGGTCTGCGAAATGGCATCTACGTTGCTGTAATTCACCAGCAACACCTTCCCTGTCTCCTTCACATTCACGATAAACTCGGGATGTTGATGCGAGGCAACGATCGCTGCCACCCTGGGCTCCGGGTGATATTCCTGGGTATCAACCGTCATACCACGAGTAGAGACTATTTTTCTGGGTTCCAATGTATCCCCTGTCATCAGCACATACTGCGGTGGCCAATAGGCACCTGCGATCGCCAACTGATCTTCGTAGCCCTTGTACTTGGACGTCTCAACGGAGCGGGCTTCCATGCCGATCTTGATTTCAGCAACCTCGGCTGGCGGATCCATAAACAGATCGATCAATACGACCTTGGCATCTCGCCCGATTGTGTAGACATATCGACCCGAATCGGAAGGACGTGAAATATGTACGGCATATCCCGTGTCCACAATACTGATGATTTTTTTACTGGGTCCGTCGATAATCGCTACCTGGCCGGCGTCGCGAAGCGTCACGGAAAACATATCATTGGTGTCATACTTGTGTTGCTTCTTCTTGGGTCTGTCCTGCACCGGAACCAGCACCTTCCAGGAAGCACGCATTTGTTCCATACCCCATTCCGGCGGTTGCGGCGGTTCGTGTTGCAGGAACTTCGCCATCGCTGCAATCTGCTCTGGAGTCAGGTCACCGGATGATCCCCAGTTCGGCATACCACCGGGCGTGCCGTAGGAGATTAATGCTTTCAGGTACTCACTGCCGCGTTGCTGTGTGATATCCGGTGTCAGCGGTTTACCGGTGGCACCCTTGCGCAGTACACCATGACAACCCGCACAGCGTTCGAAGAATATCCGAGAGGATGATGCATACTCAGCCTCAGAAATGTCCGGAGCACCGGGTGTGATCCGCATCTGGACATCTTGTGCCGGGATCGGTGCACCCTTATACCTCATCTCAGCACCGCTGGTGCCCGGGTGATCTACAGCCTCTTCTGCCGCCTGTATCGCTCCTGCCTGCAGCCAGAGCATCACAGATACTATGGTCAAAATAGTTCTCATATTTCAATCCTCTTGTTGTGCATTCCACACGTCGCAATCTACTTCAATATTCATCCTGCCAGGTTGATTGAAATCAATACCCGGCATATTCAGGGACTTTTCTTATTCAATTCCTGCTGATTTTCAGCATCACCGAAATTGTGCTCATTTTACTTCATTCCGTTTCGATGACGGGTATGTTTTTCACTCTCCGTTCGCGTCGTTCGCGTCGCTCTCGCTGCGCTACCATGGCTGGACACTTGTGCTCATCCCAGTAGGTTGCCTGACATTCCAGACAGTAGTGGCACTCGTTTTCAATAATCTCTCCGGTCGCCTTGATCGCACCGACACTACACTCGGTCGCACAGGTATGACAGGGCGAACCACAATCCTTGCGTCGGCGCAGCCAGTCAAAAATTCTAAAACGTGTTCCGATGCTCAGTGCAGCTCCCAACGGACACAGGTATTTGCAATAGAATTTGGTATTAAAAATAGCCAGTAGTACCAATCCAAGCGCATAGGCCACGAACCACCATTCTCTCTGAAACCGCAGGGAAAACACCGTTTTGAATGGCTCTACCTCGACAAATGGTGCAACCGTGCTGATCGAATTCAGCGACAATCCAACCAGCGCCATCAGGATCATATACTTGAACGCCCACATCCGCTCGTGAACCATGCTGGGAAATTCGTAGTGCCTGAATTTCAGTTTCTCCGATAGTTTTTGGATTAACTCCTGCAGCGCACCAAACGGGCACAACCAGCCACAGTAGACTCCCCGCCCCCACAACAACAAACTGAATGCTACATACGACCAGAGCACAAAGATGATGGGATCAACCAGGAAGGTATCCCAGGAAAATCCCTGGGTCAGTACCTGGGTGAAGGTAAGAATATTCACGATAGACAGCTGCGCCAGACAAATGTAGCCGATGAAAACCAGCGTGTAGATCAGGTAACCGATGCGCAGAATCCTGAACAGCCGCGTACGTACCACCAGCCAGTCCTGAAAAAACAGCAATATCGTTAACAGGATCAATCCAATCAGCAACACCAGAATCTGCCAGCTCTTCTCCTCCCAGTTCTGTAACCAGACGGAGGACTCTTTTGAGACTACCATTTCACGTAAATTCCTGGATGCGATCACCTTTCTGACTGATTGCATGATGGATCTGTGCAGCACCATCGAGGTAATAGTCGCACCAGTGATACCATCAATGTTCACGTACCCGGCACGTTTTTGTCTGCCCACCTTGACCTTGTCCGTGCCGGTAAGTCCTGCATATTGATTGATGTAGCTGGCCAGATCCTGATCTGAAACACCGATCACCAGAATGGGTTCCTCATGAGAGATAATCCTCACTCCCTGGATCATGCCGTCAGCGGTGATCCCCACCAGCGCCCGGATCGGTTTACCCGAGTATGCCGGTATCGGGAAAACCTCATCCGTGAAAAAAACATAACCCAACAGCCGGTCGCCTTCGAACGCTGCCTGGGCAGCAATATCACCCCGCTTGTCCTTCACCACATCGGCGCTGGGAAATAGTGAAAAAACAGCATCCAGGGGTGCATTTGCGGGATCCGAATCTGCATTGGAAAAAGGACTCGCTAGTAACAATAACAACAGCAGGATCAGGTTTCGCATGCAGATATCCGCATTCATGTAGCGGTTGAATTCAGATCAGCGACAGGAATAGCCGA
>CAZNFE010000278.1:0-4748 GCA_964571945.1 uncultured Pseudomonadales bacterium | reverse complement strand
CTGAAACCAATTCTGCATCGGTTAGATTGCTTTTACCACACTGATCGCCAGAAACTCATACTCAGAGAGAGGTCAATATATTGGTTCCCGTCGACATCGTACTGAAAGCACCCGTCACATCGCTCACCATAAGCGGGATAGGTTCCTGTGGAGTGAGACCGCAGTGCGCCGCCGGGCATGTACTTTTCTGCCCGCTCGCACAGCTTCCGGTCTGGCAGCAGGTAAGCCATTGGAGTAGAGTAGACGTCATGTATTGTCGTAATTTAGGATAGCGATGCTTTATCCGTTCTGTAATTGAAAAGGAGATCTTAAGTGGCAGACAATAATGGCAAGGTGACATGGTACGCTTCCGTCTGGAGCCAGGAGAAAGGACGACGCATCGCCCGAACCACTTCGGATGGCGAAACTTCAACAATCGAATACCTGACCGAGTCAAAGTATTGGGATTACAAACCGATCACCAGCCCTGATCGCAGCAAGATCGCCTTTTTCCGGGTGACCAACGAGATGGACAAGGAGACCGGCGACGTGACACTGTGGCGCTCCAAAATCTGTGTGATGAACCCGGATGGTACGGACGTTAAGGAACTGACGGATGACGCGCAATTTAATGGCAACCTGCACTGGACCCGGGATGGCACCAACCGCATTACCTGGTTTCGCATCACCAATGATACCGGTGCACCCAACACCTATTCCAGGGTGAAGGTCTGGCGGACTTCTCCAGACGCCGTACCGGGTGAAGAGGAGATGCTCTCTGATCCGAATGATCCGGAATACTTCCGCGAATTCAGCCATTCAAGTTTGCAGGACGGACGCATTTTCGTTCTCCGCGGGAGCCGAAGAAATCTTCTGATGACCCCGGATCCCGTGGGCTCACCCACTTATGAGCCGATCAGCTATCCCTTCGATCCAATGCACCTGCACAAGATCTGCATTTCGCACGACGAGACCAGGATCTCCTACATGAAGCAGACGATGGAGAACCTGAAAAAGGGTGACGAATACATGGGCGCTATCATCTGCTACGCCGACTTCGATGCCTCCGTTCCATCCATCACCAATGAAGTGGAGATCACCAGGCAGGATTTCGGGCGGATCATCTGGTACACCAGCTTCTCCCCCGATGACAAAACCATCATCTTTACTGATAACGGGAAAGTTATGCTGCACGACATCGATGCCGGGACCAACAGGCAGATCTCGACCGACGATTCGCTCGAGTATCGCTACCCCAATTACCTGGATAGCATAAAGTAGTACTTTACAACTGATTATAGATATGCATTTTTCGGGGTATAGAAGACTCAGCACCTAAGCAGATCGTGCTGAATAAATCCGACCCCTTTGACTCCCTTGAGACCAGGACTCATGACAGGCAATCGCGAAAGATACAGAGCCATCGCCCATTTTGAGCAAACCGGCGATCTCTGGATGAACGACTTGTTCTGGCCCGAGGCACTTGAATTGTGGATGGAACGAGGGGCACCTGAAGCCATAATGAACGAGGACTGGCGAAGCAGGTACTTTGGCTTCGACAATGTACGCTACGCTCACGAGATCGTGTCCGGAATCGGGGTCGCACCACTGCCGGTAGGTGAAAAATGGGCTTTCGATTACGTTCCACCGATTGTACCGCGCTATGAACCGGAAACCCTCGAAGAGGACGAAAGATCTGTCATCATGATTAATCATGCGGGCCAGACCATCAAATTGCTCAGGGATGGCGTGCAGAATATGCCCATGTACCTGAATTACCCGGTCCGGGACCGGGAGACATGGAATACGTATAAAAAGAGGCTGGACCCGGATAATCCAGCCAGGTGGCCGGCAGATTGGGATGCTTACGTGGCAAAGATGAATGCGATGGACACGCCCATCATTTTGAATGTGGGTGGCTTCTTTGGTTATTTGAGGGAATGGACAGGCCTCACTGAGCTATTGTATCTGTTCTATGACGATCCAGTACTGGTCGAAGACATGATGGACACTATGCTGGACCTGATCCTTGGCGTCATCGAACGGGCTTTACCTGATCTGAACGTAGACCAGGCGAATTTCTGGGAGGACATGTGTTTCAAGACCGGGCCATTGATATCCCCTGACATGTTCAAGCAATACCTGCTGCCAAGGTACCGACGGATCACGGATGAGTTGAGAAAACACGGGGTGGATATCATCTTCGTGGACAGCGACGGGAACATCGAGGAACTGCTGCCCCTGTGGTTACAGGGAGGTGTGAATATGATCTGGCCTCTGGAAATTGCTGCGGGAAACGATCCGGTTGCACTTCGAAAAGAATACGGCAAGGACCTGATTCTTGGTGGTGGAATTAACAAGATGGCTCTCACTGGAAGCAAGCGCAACATCGAGAGTGAGGTGATGTCCAAGGTACCTTTTCTACTTGAGCAGGGCGGCTATTTCCCCAGCATCGATCACTTTGTGCCGCCGGATGTTTCGCTGGAGAATTACCAGTACTACATTAATTGTATGCGCAAAGTAGCGGGTCTCGAGCAGATTGATTTCGCCGACAGGCCTGACCGGATTCGGCAAATGCAAGCCTGACCCGCCGATACATCAGAGAATCTCTCACTGCTACCTGCAAGATGAAACACTCGTTCTGAATCCTGGCCACCATACAATTGAAACTGACACCATTAAGCTCAGATTCTTGATGCCGTCCTGCAGCTCCCGTTATCCATCTGCCAAAGGTAACGCCACTGATACCACTACGCCTTCAGCACCGGGCAGATTCTCGGCTTTGATAAGACCTTTGTGGTACTCCGTTATCAGCCGCGCAATATACAGCCCGATCCCCAGATGAGGGCCAGCATTCGGATTTAGTCCACGCACCGATACCATTGCGTCAAAAATGCGCTCCTGCATCTCTTCCGGCAGACAAGGTCCCTTGTTGCTGATCTGTAAGACTGCCCTGTTACGCTCCGCTTTGACACTGATGCTAATGGCATCCTCCGGGTCGGAAAATTCAGTGGCATTGGCAACCAGCTTATCCAGCAACTGGGCAATATTTTCCGGCACACCCTTTATGATCAGGGGTGTAGTGGTTATATCCACTGCAAAAACATTTGCGGGATAGATGGAACGATACCCTTCAGTGCAGGCGCCAACAATTTCAGTCACATCAAATTTCACCCGGTCGGAGGTCTGCAGAAACTGCTCCAGCCTCGTCGCCTCACTCATGCGCGTCAATAGGGTGGTGAGACGATTCAGTCCTTCTCTCGCCCGATCCATATAAACTGTTGCTGAATCGTTAGTCGGCAGCATCGCCAGGTTTTCTAAAGAGCTCTTGACCACCGCCACGGGTGTTCGCAATTCATGGGAAAGACGCGAAGACATGTTTTCAAGATAGTTCGTGTATTGACCCAGACGACCAACGATATCGGCGAAACTCCTGGACAGATCACCGATTTCATCGCCAGCCGTCGAAGCCTTGATTGACGTTGTTATTCGACCCTGGTCATCAATCACATGCTCGGCTTCATTTCTCAGTTTGCGGATGCGGGAAGATATCCTGGATGCAAAAATAAACAGTGCCAGTGTACCCACAGTCATCACTGTCAGAATGATGTTAAACAGCTTCTCCAATGCCCGATTGCGCAGGGAACGAATACCATTGGTAGTCTCTTCAGCAATTACAGCTCCCATGACGTGATCATCGATCCAGATGGGCTGTGCAGCCGATAGAATCACTGCTTTTTTATCCTCTGTTAGGCGCCACTGGGATTTCGGCATGCCCTGTAACGCTGAATTCAGTGCCGGTGAGATCTCTGTTCCTTCCAGTAGTGCGGTATCCTCCAGTGCATCAACAAAATCTGTGGAAGGCCGGGTCAGGATATAATCATAAAGCGGGCTTAGTCCCTGCTGCAGCAGTTGATCCAGCCACCCGTCCGTTTCAGTATTCCCGGGTGCAGTCACTGCCCAGGGGCCGTTGGAATTTTTAATGTCCCCGGCCCTGGCCAATACGCGCTGGTGCTGATCCACCACCCAGATCCGTGAACTGGTATGTCCCAGACCCTTGATGATCTGTTCGATCTCCGGTGACGGAACCAGCACGCTGCCCAGTTGACTCGAGTCCCTGGTATCGGATGTGCCCACTGTCGCCAGTTTGAATCTGCTCCGTGGATCATCCACATCGGTAATCGCAAATCCAATCTTGCTGCCGAGTAAGTCAAGGGGAATACGTATCTCGATGTTGTATCCCCTCGCTGTCTGCAGCCATTGCCCCTGAATGCGGGCTTCCGGAGAGACAGGTTTCATGCTTCGCGGTGCATCAGCCAATCGATAGGCAGTGACCCATCCCGGTGTTCTTGTCGCCACGATATATCGTTGGAAAACGTCATTCGGGGTCTGCAATGCGATCTCGAGATGATCACTGCGATCCACAGATCGGCTGTTTTTCCCCCTGAGTACCATGTGCTCATCGGTCACCTCAAAAAAGCATACAGGTAAGGCCCATATTTGCCCACCATGTGATTGAAATTCAGCGAACTTTCCCGAAACGCATAATGACTCTCGATCAGGCTTTCAGAACCATAGTGGTGACTATGTTGCCGGTAACTGTCCCAGTCTCCCAGGTGACCGTCTAATTGAATGGGCTGCCGGATCTGATAGGCATACAGGTCTCTCCCCTGCTGTACGCTCGTTAGAAAGCTGGCATTTCTTGCAAACAGTTTCGGTCTTTCATGCAATGAGGTAGCCACCCGCCTAACTGCACCGCTAAGGGTGCG
>CAZNFE010000277.1:0-4788 GCA_964571945.1 uncultured Pseudomonadales bacterium | reverse complement strand
AGGCTCAGGAAATAGATGGGGAGCAGGAGTTTCATGCTGTCATGTGCGCTGAATTGATTATATTAGCGAATTTCATCCTCGGCCACGATACCGTCAGCCAGATGAATCAGACGCCTGGCCCGCACCATGATCTTATCGTCATGGGTGGAAAACACGAAAGTCATATTCATCTCCTGATTGAGTTGTTTCATCATATCTAACAAGCCAATTCCTGTTTTTGAGTCCAGGTTGGCTGTGGGTTCATCCGCGAGAATGATGTCAGGACGAGAAACCATTGCACGAGCTACAGCAACCCGCTGTTGCTGACCACCGGATAGTTCTGCTGGTCTTCTGTCCCCCAGGCCTTGCATACCGACCTTTTCCAGAATTTCCTCCACCTTGTGCTTCCGTTCCGCGTTCGATACGCCTTGTAGGAGCATGATATATTCAATATTCTCCGCAGCGGATAGTACCGGGATCAGGTTGTAGGCCTGGAAGATAAATCCGATATGGTCACGTCGAAAGTTGGATAATTCCGTACCACTCATTTGGGCGATATTGATCCCCGTAAGTTCCACTTTACCGCTGGTGGGATTGTCCAACCCACCGATCAGATTAAGCAGTGTGGACTTTCCGGAACCTGACGGACCAACTATGGCGGTAAATTCTCCAGGAGAGATTTCAATATCTACACGGTCAAGTGCTTTCACCTGAATCGCTGCAGAGCCGAAATAACGGCACAGTTGAGTGGTCTTGATTAACGATTCCATGCTAACTCCTGAAAGGTGATCACAATGCTCTCTGTAAAGCGCGGGATGGGACTATTCGCGACGCGAAAATTGCGGGATAGATTCCGGCAACGACCGTCAGTAGCACGACCCAAATTGGAAAATCAACGAATTGACTTATCGCAGGAATGGTTCTGATTCGATCGGCCAGACTTATGCCTTCGAATTCGAATTCTCCAAACGGGATGCCATATATTGAAAAATACCAGGTCAAAAACCCACCCAGTGTTAAACCGATAACTAAGCCCAACAACGCGAGAAGCAGGGCTTCAAGCAGGATTTGCCTCAACAATTGTCCTGGTTCAGTTCCCAACGCTTTGATTACGCCGAATTCATAGATGCGTTCATAGATAGACATAAACATGGAATTAACGATGCCAAAGGCGGTCAGGAGAAACAGAACCAATGCGATGATTAATGTGTAGTAGTCGATCATTTCAATCATGGCACCCATTTGCGGGTTGATGTCCAGCCAGCCCATCGCCTCGGTCTTGCTATCACTAAGCTGCTTGAAGAGTGGCAGGTTCGAGTTCTGGCCATCTTCGGCGTTGACGAATCGGAGCGCAATTTCATGGGCACCCTGACCTAATCCGAGCAGTTCACGGCTTCGGGATAATGAAATAAAGACCACATTGTTATCCAGTTCCCGCATACCGAAATGAAAGATTCCGGAGATACGGAATAGCGCCTGACCCAGATCCCCGCCATCCACCTGTGCCAGGGTTATCACAATCCGGTCACCAAGTCCGACTTCCAGAAGCTCAGCCATATCCTTACCGATAAGGATCTCAGAATCGCCGCCTGTCAGGTATTTTCCCTTGATTATCGCCTGTTTCAATTTACTGACACCAGCTTCCTGCTGCGCTGATACACCATATACTGCACCGCCTGTCATATTGTTGCTTGAGGAGATCATGCCGCCCGCTATGGTGCGTACCGAGTAACCGGAGACATGCTCATCGGCATCCAGTCTGCCTGTCAGGTCATGTACATTGGTCATATAGAGATCCGTATCCATTGAATCCCGAAAGCCTGTGCGGTGTATTTGACCATCTCCGGCAAACGTCTCTGTCAGGCCGTCGACCATGACATCAAGCATGCCTTTGATCACGCCAT
The DNA here is from genome assembly GCA_964571945.1 of uncultured Pseudomonadales bacterium. GTDB lineage: Bacteria > Pseudomonadota > Gammaproteobacteria > Pseudomonadales > Azotimanducaceae > JASJXV01. The sequence goes on along the minus strand of CAZNFE010000277.1, from coordinate 2,905 downwards.
CGGCGAGAATCAGCGCGGCCAGACAGCATCCAATCATCAGGCTGGTGAGAACCGTTCTCCTGGTATTCCTGAACAGGTTGCGATAGGCGAGCATTAGAGTTAGCGGCATACTAATGGCTCCCCAGTGCTTCAATCGGTGTGATTCTGGCAGCGTGAATTCCCGGTGGGATGCTGACTAGAGCCGCCGAGGCCAGCACAACAATAACGGGTGCGATGAAAACGAGCAGAGTGAATTCCCCCTTGACTGCATCATAAGCGATGCCGCCGACATCCATGGCTTGAGCCAGTTGTATTCCTTCCAGACTAAACCAGCCGACCAGTGGCAGGGCAAGCGCGAGTCCAATGGCGCAGCTGCAAATTGCAAGCGTAGAGGTTTCCAGCATGATCAGCAGCGCAATTCGCCAGGGATCAGTACCAATCGCTCGCATCACACCAAACTCCCTGGTTCGCTCCAGCACCGACATGACGACGGTATTCAACACACCGATACACACGATAAACATAATGATACCCAGCATAAAATTCATGCTCTGAATATCAGCCTGCATGGATTTGTAAAAAGTCTCTTCAACCTCCTGCCAGGTAGCGACCTTGAGGTCCGGGTTACTGAGGCCAGACCGAATATCTGCAGCAACATCCTCAGCGATATCACTGTTCGGGAGCAGAATACTGTACTCATGCACTCGGCCCGGCATGGAGAGGAATTGTTGTGCCGCATGCAGCGGCAGGAAAACCCGATTTTTTTCCCATGACGTTCGGGTGCCTACCATTCCCTGAATGATAAAGATATCGTTTGCAATTGATCCGTCTGCACCCAGAGAGATCAGCACGATTTCATCACCTGTCTTTAACCGAAGTGAATGAGCAGCACCAAAACCGATCATAGCGGGATAATAGCCGTCTTCATTGGTCGTGTCGGAAAAGTAGGTACCTTGCTTCACCTTCTGAGCCAACAGACTGGTTGTTTTTTCCTTCGCTACGTCGACCCCCACCACGTCGACAGGCGAACTCTTGTTGTTACCGTACGCCAGGGCAGTGAAGCGGATGCGGCGAGTATAGGAGATGATTCTCTTTTGTTTGTCGAGCACCGCTTCAACTGCACCGTTGGTTTCAATGGATTTATACAGCTTGGGTCTTTTCAGGTAATCTCCGTAATGAATCTGTATGTGGCCCGTGTGGTCTCTGGTAAATATATCGATCACATTGCCGTAGGATCCGTAGCCCAGCGACATTGAAAAACTCAGCAGCAGGTAACCGCCCCCCATGCTCAGAGCGGTGAGAATTGATCTTCTTCTTTGTCTGAGAATATTGCGAAAAGCAAGCGCGGGTAAGAGCAAACCGGAAACTCCCTGCTAGTGAAAACGCTTTTTAAGGTGCCTTAGTGTAAATGTCTCTTGTTGTACGTTGGACGCATTCAATTCCAGTGTCTTGTAAATAACCAGGGTTCTGTGACCTGCCTTGTTAAGGGGTACCATCTCCATCACTGAAGGCAGTGTTTGATTTCCAAAATTTTTCGGATCACGGTAGGTCATGACACGTACTTTGGTACCTTCATCATCATAGAAGAGTCGTTGCACCGGATACAAATTATCTTTCCGGATAGTGATCTCCATCTTACCCCACACAGTTACGGTTTTCTCCAGGGGGATTAGGGTGATTCGATATAGCTCCCCGGATTCATCCAGAGATAAACTATATTCATCGATCAGGGTTGTTTCCTTAACCAGATCATCATTCGTAAAATCAGAGCCCATCCAGGATCCCATCATCATGGATGGGGGAACCTTGATAACCTTGTTGATCTTTGGAAAATAATTCCACATCTCTTTGCCTACTTTCAGGGTGGAGATGCCACGGTCTTTTTTTGGTGATAGAAGACGAATAAATGCTTTTTCGGTACCAAGTGATTCTGAATACATGCTCATGGTGCGCTGATAGTGGGGAGTTTCAATGCGCATTTCCAGTTCCGCAATACTGGAATCAGCACGATACATGTCTTCGATATCTTTGATCAGCTGCCTGGCTTTTGCGCTGTTTCTTTGCACATTTGCGGAATCTGCGGCATACAGCGGTAGACAGTTTACCACCAGTAGAAGCAGCGTTAATCCGATCGTGCAACGAGAATACAGCATATGTAGTTCCTCTATAACGGGAATTCGTATTCGATTTTATACACAATACGGAAAAGAGTTCCAACCGATTTTCCTGCCGGGATTGTTGCCGGGTAGCATGTAGTGCAATTTCTCTGCAACCGGGTAGAAAAAAAGGTCTGAGCAATGTGTGAAAAGGGCATGATCTTATCTATAATGCGCGGTTTCGATAATGCAGGGAAATGAACATGTATAAAGGATTCGGGCTATTAACTGCGATTGGTTTGATTCTGGTCAGTCAAGGCACATTTGCTGCTGACTGGAACAGACAGGTTGAATTGGGCGCGGTCTTTTTATCGGGTAACACCGAGGAAGATACCATCAAATTCCGCGGTGATTTCGTGCGGGATTCCACGGGCTGGAAACACCATGCTGATATCGATTACCTGCGCTCCAACCGGGATAGTGAATTATCTGCACAAAAACTCTATACGAGCTTGAAGTCGGATTACAAGCTTGCAGGAGATCAATTCGCATTTGGGCGTGTATCTTATGAAGATGATCGTTTTAGTGGCTTCGATTACCAGACTGATATTGTAGTCGGCTATGGGCGAACACTGTTACAGACCAGAGAGCAGATGAAACTGGATCTTGAAATTGGTCCTGGTTTCCGGTATTCCAGGACTGATATTGGTGATTCGGTGAGCGAAGGCATTTTAAGAATGTCAGCGGCTTTTAACTGGCAGGTCAGTGACAATGCTGAATTTGAACAAAAACTCAGTACTTAAGTTGGTAGTGGTGCAACCATTTCGCGT
>CAZNFE010000276.1:0-4799 GCA_964571945.1 uncultured Pseudomonadales bacterium | reverse complement strand
CCCGGCGGAGAGTGTCTTGCGGCCGGGAGTGACCCTTCTCGAGGACCTGGGCCTGGCCCGGGAGATGGAGCGACGAGGAGCCGGCCGGTTCGACGGCATCTCCTTCTTCGCTGACGGCCGCCTGCTGAACGAAGGTCGGCCCTCGTAGCTTCTCTTCGGCGATGGTCAGGATGCAGCGGTCGTCGAGGAATCTCCACTGCAGGTGAATGAGCGGGTTCCAGATGACGACGGCCCAGAGTGCTTCGGTCCAGGGCAGCGCCACGAGTGAGTTCCTTCAGCTTCTCATACGGCTCCGCGATGCCATGTTTGCGCATAATAGTCTGGATTGGCTCGGCTAAAATCTCCCATCGGTTTTCCAGATCTGAGCGCAGCGCCTCGGCGTTCAATTCAAGTTTGGTCAGCCCTTTCATCGTTGAATCATAGGCGATCAGGCTATGGGAGATGCCAACACCCAGGTTTCGCAGAACCGTCGAATCAGTCAAATCTCTCTGCCACCTGGATATGGGTAATTTTGCAGCCAGGTGCTGGAGTATTGCATTGGCAATTCCGAGATTTCCCTCCGAGTTCTCAAAGTCTATTGGATTCACTTTGTGCGGCATTGTTGAGGAACCGGTTTCTCCCTTGACTTGTTTTTGTTTGAAGTAACCGAGTGAGATATAAGCCCAGATATCTCTGTCCAGATCAATCAGAATCGTGTTGAATCGGGTGATCGCATGGAACATTTCCGAGATATAATCATGGGGTTCAATTTGGGTAGTCAGGGGATTCCAGTCAAGACCGAGCGATGTGACGAATTGGCATGCAACATCAGGCCAGTCGACATCTGGATAGGCTGACAGATGAGCATTGTAATTACCCACTGCACCGTTGATTTTACCCAGTATGGAAACGTTCCTGAACTGGTCTAGCTGCCGCTGTAGACGTGCGGCCACATTGGCAATCTCCTTGCCCATGGTCGTGGGTGATGCTACCTGACCATGGGTTCTTGACAGCATGGCCTGGTCCTTGGTGATTCTGGCCAGATCTGCCAGCCTGGAACTGATTTTTTCCATACGGGGAATAATGCACGATTTCCTGGCTTCGCCAAGCATCAGTCCATGTGCCAGGTTATTGATGTCCTCAGAGGTACAGGCGAAATGAACGAACTCTTTCCAGCCATGCAATTCAGCCAGATTGCTGCCGGTTATCTTTTCCTTAATGAAGTATTCAACCGCCTTTACATCATGATTGGTGGTTTTCTCAAAGAATTTGATCCGAGCCGCATCCTGTTCGGAGAAATTGCCGCTGATGTCCTCCATAAAAGCGTGAGATGCGGAGGACAGAGGACCTACCTCGGGTATATCCTGCCGTTCCGCCAGATGGACAAACCATTTGATTTCAACCAGTACACGGAATTTCATAAGACCAAATTCACTGAAAATGGGTCTCAGTTCAGCCGTTTTGTCGCCGTATCGTCCATCGATCGGTGAGATCGCGGTAAGCGTTGATAGTTGCATGGTATACCTCGATCAAAAACGCGATTATACACGAAACCAGATCAGTCAACTAAAAGTAGAATAAACTTTAAGTATATTACTTATCATATTGATATATAAGTATTAAATACATCTTTCTTGATTGGATCTATGGGCAGCACAGCCTGGCATGCCAGTTACCCTTGTCGAGGCAGCTTAGCTGCGTGCACCCGTTCCGGAGCGTGAGGTGGCTTCACCTGCTCTGCCTGTGGAAGTAATCACTCCGCCGCCCAGACAGCATTCCTGGTCGTAGATGCATACCGATTGCCCTGGAGTTACAGACCGCTGAGGCTTTTCAAATGCAATTCGGTAGCCCTGGCGAGTACGAGTAATCTGGCAATCCTGATCGCTCTGGCGATAGCGTGTCTTCGCTTTGCAATCAAATGGCAGCGCCGGTCCCTTGCCATCGATCCATGAAATCTGATCACAACACAGAAAGTTGCTGAACAGGAGGGGATGGTCATTACCCTGCGCTACCACCAATTGATTCGTGTCCAGTCTTTTTTCAATCACGTACCAGGGCGCATCGCGGCGGTCTTTTACCCCACCGATCCCAAGTCCCTGTCGCTGCCCAAGCGTATGAAACATCAACCCTGAGTGACTTCCAAGCAGCTCACCTTCTCTAGAGATAATGTCACCCGGTTGCGCGGGGATATATTGACCCAGAAAATCCTTGAAACGTCGTTCACCAATAAAACAAATGCCCGTACTGTCTTTCTTATCGTGTGTAGTAAGCCGGTGTGCAAGCGCCAGCTCGCGAACTTTCGTTTTTTTTAAATCACCGAGTGGGAACATGGACTTTTCAAATTGTGCTGCGGCCACGGCATGCAGGAAGTAACTCTGGTCTTTATTAGCATCCAGACCCTTCAGCAAGCGAGTTCCGTTCCCGGAGTGGTCGAGGCGGGCATAATGTCCGGTTGCAATGTAGTTCGCACCGAGTACCTCCGCATAGTCCAAAAATGCCTTGAATTTGATTTCCTTGTTGCAAAGTATATCCGGATTGGGTGTTCTTCCGGCTTTGTACTCGGCCAGAAAATGCTCGAACACCCTATCCCAGTATTCGCTGGCGAAATTCGCCTGATGCAGTCGAATACCCAGCTCGTCACACACGGACTGGGCATCCGCAAGATCTTCTTTCGCCGTGCAATACTCGGTTCCGTCGTCTTCCTCCCAGTTCTTCATAAAGAGGCCTTCCACGTGCAATCCCTGTTCAATCAGCAACAATGCTGCGACAGATGAATCCACACCACCGGACATGCCGACGATGACTCGAGTTTGGTTGCTGGATGGCATGATTATGGATAAGTAACTTTGAATCTCACATTGTACGCGACTGTGGAGTCACGCCCAAGGGAATCTCGGATTTAAGGTGCGTGCAGCAATGCAAGAGGATAATGTGGTCCATTCAGGTAGTCATCGATACATTGCAGCACCAGCGGGCTTCGCATGCGGTCGTTGTTTGACACGACATCCTCGCGCGTCATCCAAACACATCTTTCAATGTCGTGATCCAGATCATCGGTAAGCTGGGATATTGGATCTGCAAGGAAGCAGGTTCGATGGTACGTCACTCCGTTCGGTGCCTTGTACAGATAAATTCCGACGATGGATTTCACCTCGATCTGCCACCCGGTTTCTTCCCTGGTTTCACGAACGGCTGCACTGATAAGACTCTCATTCGGGTCAAGGTGGCCAGCAGGTTGATTGAATACCAGGTCGCCATCAGCCCATTCTTCTACCAGCAGGTATCGATCGCTATCCGGTACGATCGAAGCAACGGTGATATGAGGACTCCAGGTCATTATAGTGTTATTTTACGCCGCAATCTGGAACAATGGAGTCAGTTTACGTATCCAGCCCGAATTCGGCAAATATGATTCACCAGAATGGAACAGCAACCTTGTTATGACTGAATTAACCCACCTGAATGAGCGGGGACAGGCCCAGATGGTCGATGTGACCGAGAAGAAAGCAACCGCTCGGGAAGCGCGCGCAGCAGCCAGTGTCTCGATGTCAGAAAAAACGCTCAAGCTAATTCGTGAAGGCGGTCATAAAAAAGGTGACGTTATTGGTGTGGCTCGCATTGCCGGAATCCAGGCGGCGAAGAAATGTGCTGAATTGATCCCACTTTGTCATCCACTCATGTTGACGTCAATTTCGGTGGACATAGAACTGGATGAGCTTAACCATTGCACAAAAATCGAGACCTGTTGCAAGCTGACTGGTCAAACCGGAGTTGAAATGGAGGCCCTGACAGCCGCTTCGGTCGCAGCGTTAACTCTCTACGATATGTGCAAGGCAGTCGACAAGAGCATGGTAATCTCTGACATCAAGCTGCTTGAAAAAATAGGTGGCAAATCCGGTCATTGGGAAAGACCAGGTGATGAGGTAGCCGAACAGTGAATATTGAGATTTTGTATTTTGCCAGTATTCGGGAATGTCTGGGACTCGGTAGTGAGCAGTTAAAGCTACCAGAACAGGTTAGAGAGATCGCTGCACTGATCGATTACCTGGCTGAGACCAGGGGAGTTAGCTGGTCAAACGTATTGCATCAGGAAAATTTGTTGATTGCAGTGAACCAGACGATGGTGAAAACCACTCACATGCTGAAAGAAGGTGACGAAGTTGCTTTCTTCCCGCCAGTTTCAGGTGGATAACAATGGTTATCGTTCAGGAAGATGATTTTGACGTATCTGTACAAGTCGATCTGTTACGAGCGGAATCTTCTGAAACAGGCGCAATCGTTACGTTTACCGGCCTCGTTCGGGACATAAACCAGATGGATGCGGTGCATGGCTTGTATCTGGAGCACTACCCGGGCATGACTGAAAAGAGCATTGAATTGATCCTGGCTGATGCCCGCTCCCGTTGGGATTTGATCGGCATCAGAGTGATTCACAGAGTCGGACATTTGTCTCCCAGGGACCAGATCGTTATGGTCGCAGTGAGCAGTCAACACAGGCAGGATGCATTTCTGGCCTGTGAATTTATCATGGATTACCTAAAGACCAGAGCGCCTTTCTGGAAGAAGGAGCACACTGCCGATGGTGACCGCTGGCTCACAACACGAAACAGTGATTTTGATGCAGCTACTCAGTGGCAACAGAAGCCGGGTTCCTGAAGTTCGCCTCGACTCACCGAATTCCTGTTGCATCACAACAAAGCTGCCGCTGAACCTTCCTGGATAAAATAGTCAATATTGAAAGCGAAAACCCCGGGTTTTGCCGGGAAGATTATCAGTGTCCATTCAAGGGTATCGTCAACCACATGTTATGCTGCGATCTG
>CAZNFE010000275.1:0-4830 GCA_964571945.1 uncultured Pseudomonadales bacterium | reverse complement strand
CGCCTGGAATCAGCAAAACTGCTGATGTCAGCTCCACTGCGGTAATTGGAGAAGGTGTACATATCGGGGCTCAGGCAGTCATCGCAGATGAGGCGGTAGTTGAAGCGGGAGCAATTATCGGTTCAGGATGTAACCTTGGTTCACGCTGTCATGTGGGTCAGAATTGCAGACTCTGGCCAAATGTAACGCTGTACCATGATGTGATACTGGGAAACGATACAATCGTTCACAGCGGTGCAGTCATCGGAGCTGATGGTTTCGGTTTTACGTTTGACAAATCCTCGGGACGTTTGCAGAAAATTCACCAGGTTTATGGCGTGCAAATTGGTGCTGACGTTGAGATTGGAGCAGGCACCACCATTGACCGCGGCCAGCTAAATGATACGGTTATTGGTGACGGGGTAAAACTGGATAATCAGGTTCAGGTGGGACATGGCACCACCATCGGCGCTCATACGGCGATATCAGGATGCACAGCAATTGCCGGTAGTGTTCGGATTGGATCTTATTGTCTTATAGGTGGTGGTGTGGGTATTGTCAATAATCTGGAAATTGCAGATCGTGCAGAGATTACAGCCATGACCCTGGTGAGCCAATCGATATTGACGGGCGGTAGATACTCATCTGGAACGGGGTTGTTGCCCAGCAGGGTTTGGAAGCGCAGCATTGTCGGATTTCGGAACCTGGATGGGATGATAAAACGCTTGCGGGCTCTCGAAGGAAGAATGAGCAAGCTGGATAATAAAGGTGGAAAACACGACAAATGATGGATGTAATTGAAATTCAAAAGTATTTGCCCCATCGATATCCTTTTCTGATGGTGGATAGGGTGCTGGAATTGGAACCTGACAAATCCATCGTGGCGCTAAAAAACATTACTTACAACGAGCACATTTTTACCGGCCATTTCCCGAATACTCCAGTGTTTCCTGGCGTGCTGGTTGTTGAAGCTATGGCGCAGGCATCTGGAATTCTGGCATTCAAGAGTCGCAACCGGACCCTGGATGATGGCTATATTTACTATCTGGCTGGTACGGACAAAACGAAATTCAAACGCTCAGTGGTTCCTGGTGATCAGCTTGTACTGGAAGTTGAAATTAACAAACTCAGAAATCACTGGATGAAAGCTACCGGGCGTGCGCTGGTTGCAGGGCAACTTGTTTGTGAGAGCCTGTTAACCTGTGCGGAACAAAAAGTCACCTGATAATGACAACTTTCCTGACTATCGGTATGGTGGCAGGTGAAATGTCCGGTGACAATCTGGCTGCTCCACTGATCAGGGAGATCGGGTCGCGCCATCCGAATGTCAGGTTTTCCGGTATCGGCGGCCCCAGCATGCTGGCTGAAGGATTCAACTCGCTGTTTGATATGGACCGTCTTTCGGTAAACGGCATTATTGATCCCATAAAGCGATTACCTGAACTGCTTGGTATTTTTTATACACTACGCAAACATTTTCTCTCCCATCCACCAGCGGTATTCATCGGCGTCGACTTTAATTTTTTTAACTTGTTGCTGGAGCGGACCCTGCATAAGGCAGGTATTCCTACGGTTCACTACGTCAGCCCAACAGTGTGGGCCTGGCGCAGGTATCGCATAAAGAAGATCGCCAGGACAGTTGATTTGATGCTGACGCTCTATCCATTCGAAATCGACATCTACAGGGAGAATAATATACGAGCGAGTTTCGTCGGCCATCCCCTGGCAGATGCCATCCCGCTTGAAACTGATGTGAGTTCCGCCAGACACCAACTGGGTTATCAGACAAGTGACCGGATCATTGCGATCTTGCCGGGGAGCCGTGGTAGCGAAGTAAAATTATCCGGTCCTGATTTTCTCAAGGCTGCACATCTCTGCTATCAGAAGATCCCGAATCTGCAATTTGTCATACCCGGTGCCAATCCGGCACGTCTGCGACAGATTGAGGAACTGGTGCAACAGCAAACGCCGGGTCTTCCGGTCCGTGTAATACTGGGCAATGCTCAACTCGCTATGGCCTGTGCGGATGCAGTGTTGGTGAATTCCGGTACCGCCACGCTCGAGGCACTGCTGCTTAAAAAACCGATGGTGATGTCCTACCGATTAGGTAAATTCACCTATGCAATCGTATCGAGAATGACACGAAACCGATATTTTGCCCTGCCAAATATACTTGCAGACAAACAACTGGTGCCCGAATTTATCCAGGATCAGGCCACACCAGAGAAGCTGGCGGCGGCTCTGTTGGAAAGGCTACAACCCGCAGAGCAGAATGAATTACTGGCATCGTATCAGGAGATTCATTTGCAGCTGCGTCGAAATGCTGCTGTTCAGGCAGCCGAGGCAGTACTCACACTCATTTGAATGGAATTGTGGCATGTATATACGGGAGTACTTTGCAGGTGTGGATGAAGTGGGTCGCGGTCCTCTGGCAGGCGCCGTGGTCACCGCAGCCGTCATACTGGATCCTTTCCTGCCCATGGCAGGTCTGCGTGATTCCAAAAAGCTCTCTCCCGCGCGGCGAGAAGAACTGGCTGCAGAAATAAAATCCCGTGCCTTGTGTTGGGCGCTCGGGAGAGCCGAAGTCAGTGAGATTGATGCATTGAATATCCTGCAGGCTACCCTGTTAGCCATGGTTAGAGCAGTACATAATCTAACGATAAAGCCGGATTATGTGATGGTGGATGGAAACAGAACACCAGACTTTGGGTGTGAGTCAGATTGGCTGGTTAAAGGAGACGAAAAGCTGGATGCAATTATGGCTGCATCGATAATCGCCAAGGTTGCTCGGGACCGGGAGATGCAGCAGCTGGATAGAGAGTATCCGGGGTATGGCCTGGCAAAGCACAAGGGGTACCCAACGAGAATGCATCTGAAGGCGCTGGATGAACTGGGTCCCTGTGAGATCCACCGCAAGTCATTTGCACCGGTTCGAGACAGATTAACAGAATCATGATGTCAGCTAGTTCCTGTTCGCATCGGTAAGTGCTTGCTATCGTAACTCGATCCTCGTTTAATTCATTGATCAGAAATCTGACAGGATAGGAAACCTGCTTTCCCCGGTTGGCTTTCATAATTTCCAATCATCAGATCCATTGTAATTTTCATGACGATAGGTCAACAATTCGTTCATCTCCGGATCCATTCTGAATATTCCATTGCAGATGGTATGGTACGGATAAAACCGCTAATTTCCGATGCAGTCTCGAAAGGCATGGTGTCTGTAGCGCTTAGCGATCAATCGAATTTGTTCGGCCTGGTCAAATTTTACTCCGGTGCTATGCAAGCAGGTATCAAGCCGATCGTTGCAAGTGATATCTGGGTAAAGCCAGAGGGTGTGGAGGATGACCCTTCCGTACTGGTTTTACTAGCGCAGAATGATAGCGGCTACCGGCATCTTTGCGAGCTGATTTCCATGGGTTATCTGGAAGGTCAGCACCTCGGGCGTCCGCTGGTGGATCGGGCATGGATAAAAGATAAATCAACGGGGCTGATCGCACTGTCAGGAGCAAAAGAAGGTGATATTGGTCGTGCACTAATGAACAACCAACCAGAAGTTGCCGAAGCGAAACTAAATCGATGGATCGAAATATTTCCCGACAGGTTTTATCTGGAAATGCATCGTACTGGCAGGTCCGGTGAAGATAAATATAACCAGCTGGTGTTAGCACTGGCACAGGATCAATCCTGTCCGGTAGTTGCGACGAACGATGTCCGATTTCTTAGTCAGGATGAATTTGAAGCCCATGAAGTCAGAGTTTGTATCCACGATGGCCGAACTCTCGATGACCCTCGCAGGGAACGTCGATACAGCGATCAGCAGTACTTCAAATCCGTGCAGGAAATGTGTCAGTTGTTTGCGGATATTCCGGAAGCTATTGAGAATAGTGCAGAAATTGCCCGTCGCTGCAGTGTTACCATTGATCTTGGACATAACTATCTGCCCGAATATCCGATTCCGGAAGGTATAACCAGGGAGCAGTTTCTTGAAAATGAATCTCGGGCAGGTTTGGAGGATCGGTTGGATCATTTGCTGGACCGGGATTCTGAAAATTTTCCGGTGCAACGAAAACCTTACGATGAAAGGCTTGAGTTTGAGTTAGGTGTTATCAACCAGATGGGATTTCCCGGTTATTTTCTCATCGTGATGGAATTCATTCAGTGGGCCAAACAAAACGGGATCTCCGTGGGTCCTGGACGGGGTTCAGGTGCCGGTTCCCTGGTTGCCTATGCACTACAAATTACCGATCTGGATCCCCTCAAATATGACTTGTTGTTTGAGCGCTTTCTAAACCCGGAACGAGTGTCCATGCCTGACTTCGATATTGACTTCTGTATGGAAGGCCGTGATCGGGTCATTCAACATGTATCTGACCGCTATGGTCGCCAGGCGGTGTCCCAGATTATTACGTTTGGCACCATGGCTGCCAAGGCAGTGGTGAGAGATGTCGCGCGAGTGCAGGGGAAACCATATGGATTGGCAGACAAGTTATCCAAATTGATACCGTTTGATCCGGGGATGACGCTCACCAGAGCCCTGGAAAGAGAACCGCTGTTACGTGAGTTTGTCCAGCAAAATGAAGAAGCACAGGAGATCATGGACATGGCCTTCCAACTGGAAGGTCTGGCCAGAAATGTGGGCAAGCATGCGGGGGGTGTGGTGATAGCACCGACCCGGTTAACTGATTTTTCGCCGATTTATTGTGAAGAGGATGGAACCGGGCTGATGACCCAGTTCGATAAGTATGACGTCGAACAGGCCGGCTTGGTTAAATTTGATTTCCTGGGTCTCAGCACACTGACGATCATTGACTGCGCCATCCACAGTATTGAACAGCAGGCAGTTCAAGC
>CAZNFE010000274.1:0-4845 GCA_964571945.1 uncultured Pseudomonadales bacterium | reverse complement strand
AACAAACCCAATAGACGTTTTCTCGCCGCGACAAGAATGCCGCCATTCTCGGTTAAATTTCCAGCGGTCGCATAAAACGTACGAATGTCCGCAGTACCAGTGAGTGGGATCGGTCGGATTCATTTCGAACACCAAAACGAAGCCAGAATTTGGAACGCGTGTAGCCGAAGTTTACCGTGCCATTGGGTAGCTGCTGAAAATCCATCTGTCGAACATCGTCCAGGGTAAGTGCACCTTCGGGATCTTCGATGTAACGAATTGAAGCTGTTGGATTGATAGGTAGTGCTTCATCCAGGACGACATAATTGAAGGTCTCTGCATTCGCATTGATGCAATGAAACGTTACGAGCAGAAATATGTATACACAGAGCCGCACTGATTGTCTTATCTTCTTTTTGTGGTTCAGGTCCCGAACATCGAGTGTATCAAGCCTGCTTTACGACTTCCATACGCAGCATTTGAGTCGGCTCATTCCAAACGCTGATAAAAATGATCGAAGGCGGCTGGCAGTAAAGTGCATTATTTTTTGCTGACAGATACGGTCTTGAATAACACTCCATTTTGTGCGGTGCACCTACATCTGGAATCACTGCACCGTGAATGACAACCTGATATTTACAGGCATCCGGCACATGAAATGCTCGCATTCGTTTGACACTCCCGGGAAAAGATGATTAATTCGTACTGACTATAATCCGATCTGGGATTCGACAGGCTCGCCCGACAGTTTGTCGAAAAATGAGTTGCGTGTTATGACATCAGCAATCAGTGCATTTATTCATCGCTCTATTGAAGGTGCACGAGTCGAGTCTGAGCGTCTTCGCGAAATCGAACCGGATAAGATCCACTTCCAGGATGTCATAGCCCTTTTTATCCGATCGTGGCCCTATATTTTTCCGATGCGCTGGCATGCATTGACCTATATTGGTCTGGAGATAGTACATTTCCTGTCAGACACGTTTTTTGGTTTTATTAGTCTGCGTCTAATCTACAACAACGTAATTTTGAACCAACCGGTTTCATCGATAGCGGCTCACCTGCTGTTTCTTGACCCGGAGCAATGGGTCCAGGTAGAGCAATTAACCAGAGATCAGCGCTATGAAATTGTTCTCGGGGTAGTCTCTCTGGCGATCGTCGGCAGTGCTATCGGCATACTCATCGGCCACGCCAACTCCTATTATCGAGTATGGATTTTACAGAATATTAACCAGAACCTGCGCCTGCACCTGCTGAGCCAATTGCAATCCCTATCATTGAAGTTTCACGCCGACTCGAAAACCGGTGATGCAATTTACCGTCTATTTCAGGATAGCTCGATGGTCACACAGATCCTGCAGGCGCTGGTGGTGGATCCGTTTCTGGCCACCATGAAGTTCTTTCTGGGTGTAGCGGTCGTGGCGGCATTCAGCCCCTTCCTTGGTCTGGTTCTGGCACTGACCTGGGTACCCATGCTCTATCTCGGCAACCGCATGTCAGCACCGCTCAGGGAGGGATTTAAGCAGGCCAGAGTAGCAAACTCGGATCTCACCTCGACTATACAGGAGTCAGTGGAGGGTATTCGAACGATCAAGGTCAATGGCCTGGAGGGGATGCGTCAGGAAATGTTCGAGAGACACTCTACCGGTGCCTTCACGGCCTCCCACGATGCACGTGTCCGGTTGCTGCTGTTCGGCTTTTATGCGTTCATCTGTGCGGCGATCCCGCTGGTTTTTGTCGAACTGCGTGCCGCAGTGTTTGCGTATACCGGTACCGAAACCTTTCTTCGCGATCTGCTGCTTGGATTCGGTTTCGCCATCTGGAACCTGGGGGGGCAGGATCAGGCCAGGGCAAGAGCGAGAGTTTCGATTGCCAGCATCGAGGCACTGCTGATCACCTGGGGGAGAGCCCAGGACATGGCTATGGGATTGAATCGCGTCTACCAGATTCTGGATCTGACACCAGACGTACATAATCGACCCGATGCGATAGAACTGGAACGGATTGAACAGAGTATCCGGTTCCGGAACGTGCAGTTCTCCTACTCTGAGCGTTCCCTCTTCAGCGACATCTCATTTGAGGCACATGTCGGCGATATTACCGCTATTCTTGGACCCACCGGGACCGGAAAGACGACCCTCATGTTATTGTTGTTGCGCATGTTCGAATACCAGCAAGGCTGCCTCGAACTGGATGGCCGAGATATCAGGGAATTTACTTTCGAATCGGTACGCAAAAATATCACTCTGGCAACCCAGGAGAATATCCTGTTCTCCATGTCGGTGTTGGAGAACATTCGCTACGCGCGTCCCGAGGCGACTGACGAAGAGGTGCATGAAGCCGCTCGAATCGCCTGCGCCCATGACTTTATCCAGGAGTTACCCGAAAAATACCAGACCTTTCTCGGTGAAAAGGCTGCAAAATTATCCACTGGACAGCGTCAGCGACTGGTTATTGCCCGGGCAATCCTGAAAGACACACCAATTCTGATTCTCGATGAACCGACGGCATCACTGGATGCCGTTACGGAACAACGCATCATGACCAACATCAAGACCTGGTCTGAAAACCGAACGGTATTCCTGATTACCCATCGACTTTCCACAGTCAGGCTGGCGGACAGGATTGTCTTTTTGAAAGACGGCATGGTTGCGGACCTTGGCAGTCATCGTGAACTGATGGCCAGGCCCTCGGACTACCGGGCGTTTGTGGAAGCTGAACTCAGTGCAACCAGAGCAGCAGACGCATGACTACTCCCAGAGATGAAAATAATATCAGCACGTCAGCCGCGTTTAGCATTATCGGACGAGCCATGCGGTATTCGCTTCGCTACAAGTTCGAATTAGCGGTAAAGGCAACCACGCGAATGACCAGTATCTTTTGGATACTTTTTTTACCATGGCCCGCAAAAATTGTCGTGGATTACGTGGTTCTGGGTGATGTACCGAGAACCAATCACACGGTCATCCCTTTCTTCTTCGAGCCGTTGCTGGTACTCGTCGAACCGTTAACGGCATTTCAAACCGCCTGGTTTATGGGTGTTTTATTCGTCATCATGATTCTGCTGGTCGGCGCCTTCGGTACGGATGGGGCACAGCGGGATGCAGCGATTGCCTGGCTTGCAGAAGGGGAGGATACTGCAACACGATCAGAGAACCAGGCGAATAATATGCACTCCCTGGTCAGCGGTCTGTTTGGATTATTCGAATCCCTGTGGCATATACGCATCACCCATCGGTTGAACCACCGTCTGCGCAGTGAACTGTTCAAACGGTTTGAAGCACACAAGATCACAGATTTTAATGATCAGGCGGTTGGTGATGTAGTGTATCGAGCCATGTATGACACACCCGCGATTTCCAATGTCATATTTAGCCTGTGGGCAGAACCCGCCACCACCGCAATGAATCTGGTAACCACGATTCTCATGATGTACCTGGTTTTTGGCAGTGAACCAGCAGTGGTCTGGTGTGCGCTTGCGGTGGCGCCGATTAATTTTGTGCTGTTGTTGTATTTTGCGAAGTTGACGCGCAAATATGGAACCCAGGCGCGGGAATCCGGGTCTGAAACCACCGCTGTGATCGAGGAAGGCATGTCAAATGTCCTGGCCGTGCAGGGGTTAGGCAGCGATGGAGCAGACCTGGCCCGGTTTGAGATGGCCAGTGCCTTCTCATACAAAAAATTCCGCAATCTCTTTCTGGTCGGTGTCCTGAGCAGCTTCACCATGTGGGTGGTTGGCACCAGCATGCTCTACCTTGTATTCTACCTTGTCGCACCGGCGTTCATCGAAGGTGAATTTTCACCGGGCGATTTTGCGGTTATCTGGGGCTATTATGGCGCCATTGCGGCATCATCTGTATTCCTGGGCAGACTCTGGCTTTCCCTGCAGGAGAATGTCACCGGCCTGTACCGGGTGTTTACGATACTGGATTCGCCAGTTGAGGAGTTGGAAAACAATGCTGAAACCGGGAACCTGACTGAAGATTACAAAATACAAGAGGGTATTCGTTTGGCGAATATCGATTTCGACTACCCGGATGGAACGCCTGCACTGCGTGGTATTGACCTCGAGGGCAGACTGGGTGAAATGATCGCCCTGGCAGGTCCGACCGGTGCTGGTAAAACAACACTCGCCTACCTGATACCGGGTCTCCTGTTACCTACCGCAGGCCATTACTATGTTGATGGCCGCGATTTAACCGAGCATGATCTGGCGTCCTTACGTCGTCAGGTTGCGTTCGTATTCCAGGAAACCAGCGTGTTCGACGACACGGTTGAAGGTAATATCCGTATGGGCCGTGGTGATGCTTCGCAGCAGGATATCCAGACAGCGGCAAGGCTTGCAGGAGCGGCGGACTTCATTGCAGAATTACCGGATGGTTATCAGACTCGCCTGGGACGCGCTGGTAACAAGCTTTCTGTGGGCCAGAAACAACGCATTGCGATTGCCCGAGCGCTGGTATCCAACAAGCCAATACTGATCCTGGATGAGCCAACTGCTGCGCTGGACCCGCAGACCGAGAATCGGCTGATGGCGAATTTGAGACAAGCGCGAGAAGGCCGCCTGGTCATTGTCATTGCGCATCGATTGTCGACGATTCGATCAGCGGATCGAACCTACTTTATTGAAGAGGGACGTATTATTGAAGCGGGCAGCCATGATGAGTTGATGGCCCTGCATGGAACCTATGCCAGCTTCGTTCAGTTACAGATTTCTGAGGAGCCAGATTCACTATGAGCGAGTTCAAGGTTGGCCAGGAACCCCCACGCGAACCGGTGGGTATGAAAATTGTCGGGGTCGGTGTAATTGTTTCCTGCCTGATACTTAGCACTTTATTCGGCTGAGGAAGTTACGTGCATCAAATTTGG
>CAZNFE010000273.1:0-4871 GCA_964571945.1 uncultured Pseudomonadales bacterium | reverse complement strand
ATTCGTGCGAAAAGCCCGTCTTGTCCCGGATTGAATGGCATATCAAACGGCTGCTGCAGGATATTCATTTTCCGTTTCGAAAACGAACAGGATTTTCTACAGAAGTTGTCGTTAATGGAAATATCAGGAACCATCATCACCGCTTCCAGGAACTCACCAACGAATGTAACAGGAACTGAAGCGGGTGGCCGAACCTTCATTATGAATCAGGACGAGTGCCGTCGGTGTGCTTCCTGTAATCGTGGGGAGGTCCCGATACGACTGGACAAGATGATGGCTGCCTGGTCAGATCAGGGCAGATTTGGATCCAATTCCGCTGTAGGCGAAGTGGTGCTGGGGATTGAAGCCGGTCAGATAAATTCCGTATTGTGGCATACGTTGCTATTCCCTTTATCTGGATTTTTAGCTGGCGCTGCAATGGGAATGATTTTGTTTGTGCAGGATCTGGCCTCTGTCACATTGGCTGGTATTGGCGTAGTTGCCGGTATCCTGGCAACGCGGCCGCTGAATCCGAATGTGGTGTACATAGAACCAGTTACGAAGATTAAATATCCGGAGTAGAGACACTAATGAAAAAACCATTTGTCTATCCTGCCTTGTTATTGTGGCTGATACTGATGTCGCTGCTGTCAAATGCCTCGGCGGCACCGCTTCCTGAATTCACGGAGTTAGTTAAGCACACTGCACCAAGTGTGGTGAATATCAGCGCTCGCAGAACCAGGACGACAGGTGGTGAACAGCTCCAGGAACGGCAGTTGCCTGAATTGTTCCACCGCTTTTTTCGAAACGATCCGCGGCAACGAAGGGATCCTCGCCCATCCATGGGGTCGGGTTTTGTGGTCTCGGAAGACGGTTATATTTTAACCAATAATCATGTCATTGATGACGCTGACAAGATTATTGTCAGCCTGAATGATCGCCGTGAGCGAGAGGCCACGTTAGTTGGTGCGGACCCACTGTCTGATCTGGCGCTACTGAAAATTGATGCGGCAGATTTACCAGTGGTTGAGTTTGGTTCGTCGGATTCTCTGGAAGTGGGCGAGTGGGTAGTTGCGATCGGGTCCCCATTCGGATTTGAATATTCTGTCACCGCCGGGATCGTGAGCGCCAAAGGCAGGAGTTTGCCTGATGAGGCTGGCAACTATGTACCTTTTATTCAGACGGATGTAGCGATTAATCCAGGCAATTCGGGAGGCCCTCTGTTCAATATGAAAGGGCAGGTTGTAGGTATCAATTCCCAGATTTTCACGCGTTCAGGCGGTTTTATGGGGCTTTCTTTTGCCATCCCCATAGATGTTGCGATGGAAGTTGTGGCGCAGCTAAGGGATTCAGGGAAGGTTGCACGCGGCTGGTTAGGTGTACTTATACAGCGAGTGGATCGTGATCTGGCAGAGAGTTTCGGGTTGGATAGACCCTCGGGTGCGCTGGTAAACCAGGTTTTTCCAGACAGTCCGGCTCAGCAGGCCGGTTTGAAAGAAGGCGACATTATACTCGCATTCAATGGTAAACCGATTGACCTGTCGTCCGACTTACCTCATGTGGTAGGCCGCACCAAAGCAGATACAGAAGTTGATGTCGTGGTGATGCGAGATGGTGAACAACAGACTATTCGCCTGAAAGTCGGGTTGTTGCCGGAAAATACCGGGCTGGCAAACCTCGGACCACGTTTGCAGCAGCTTGAAAATCGAATCGGGTTGCTTGCACGAGAGATCACCGAGGAGGAGAAGGATAAGAATGGAATCGAGTATGGAGTGGTCGTGCAGAGGGTATTGGAGGGAGCTGCCCGTGATGCTGGTATCAGACCCGCTGATGTGATTACGCTGCTTGACAATCAGGTAATTCATTCGATGGATGATTTCGAAAATGCCGTGCAGAATATTCCGGCGAATAAAGCCGTGCCCGCTCGCATAGTCCGACGCGGAACCCCCTCATTTCTGGTTCTAAAAATAGCGGAATAGAGCAGTGAGTGATTGCAAGCTCGGAGGAAGCGACTCACCCGACCACTAGCGGCGTCAAGTGCGGATAGGTCGGGAAAAGAGCAGCAGAATTAAATTTTGTTGTGGAAAGCGAAAACCCTCGGCATTGCCGGAGGATTATTATTGAATGAAAAGTGTAGCCGTTTGCACCCATGGCTAAAATGACCCAAATCCGCTAGACTGCACGGCTTCAATCGAGCTTCATTCGCCAGTTGCAATCGTCTGACTAATCGTGCCTGAATTAAAATATATCAGAAACTTCTCTATTATCGCGCATATCGATCACGGTAAGTCGACGCTTGCAGATCGTTTTATCCAGATTTGCGGTGGTTTGACTGCTCGCGAGATGGAAGCACAAGTTCTGGATTCCATGGATATTGAACGGGAACGCGGAATCACAATAAAGGCGCAGAGTGTTACGCTAAATTACAAATCATCCGATGGGAATCTGTACCAGTTGAATTTCATCGATACACCAGGACACGTGGATTTCAGCTATGAAGTATCCCGGTCGCTGGCTGCATGTGAGGGAGCCTTGCTGGTCGTGGATGCAGCGCAAGGTGTAGAAGCTCAATCTGTGGCCAACTGTTATACAGCGATTGAGCAGAACCTGGAAGTGCTCCCGGTTTTGAACAAAATTGATTTGCCGCAAGCTGATCCGCAAATCGTCTGCGATGAAATAGAAGAGATAATTGGCATTGATACAGCGAATGCCGTTTATGTAAGCGCGAAGAGCGGTGCAGGAGTTGAAGAACTTCTTGAGTCGTTAGTAAAGATAATACCTCCTCCGACCGGTGATCGAAATGCTCCCTTGCAGGCTCTGATTATTGATTCATGGTTCGATAATTATTTGGGCGTGGTTTCGTTAGTCAGAGTAATGCAGGGTGAACTTACCTGTAAAGATCGCATCTTGATCAAATCTACCGGCAGGATTCATCACGCGGATGCTGTTGGAATTTTTACCCCGAGACGTACGGAAACAAATTGCCTCAAAGCTGGTGAAGTCGGCTTTGTCGTCGCTGGTATCAAGGACGTAAAAGGAGCGCCGGTTGGCGATACGATCACGTTGGCAAAAACTCCGGAAGTTGAAGTGTTACCCGGTTTTGAACGTGTCAGTCCACAAGTTTATGCAGGTCTGTTCACGGTCAGATCAGAGGACTTCGAGAATTTTCGTGTAGCATTATCAAAATTGATACTTAATGATGCGTCACTGGTTTATGAACCTGAATCGTCCGAAGCGCTGGGATTTGGATTTCGCTGCGGTTTTCTTGGCATGTTACACATGGAAATCGTACAGGAGCGGCTGGAACGGGAGTATGATCTGGATCTAATCACCTCCGCACCAACCGTGATTTATGAAGTTGTTGATAAAAATCAGCATGTAATTCAGGTCGATAATCCGTCGCAAATGCCCGATCCTGCAAGTATTGCAGAAATGCGAGAACCCATTGTACAGGCCAATATGCTGGTACCGCAGGAATATCTCGGCAATGTAATTAACCTTTGTATCGAGCGTCGCGGGGTTCAAAAAGATCTGCAGTTTCTTGGACACCAGGTTTCAGTGTCCTATGAATTGCCGATGAATGAAGTAGTGCTGGACTTTTTTGATCGATTGAAATCAGTGAGTCGAGGCTATGCGTCTCTGGATTACTATTTCGTGCGCTTCTCGGCAGCCGATCTGGTTCGACTTGATGTGCTGATAAATGGTGATCGGGTCGATGCACTGGCAATAATAGTGCACCGGGATAATGCTCGTGATAAAGGATATAACCTGACCAAAAAAATGAAGTCGCTGATTCCCCGACAGATGTTCGATGTGGCTATTCAGGCGGCCATAGGGGGACAGGTGATTGCCAGACAAACCGTTAAGGCACTTCGAAAGAACGTCACTGCCAAATGTTATGGAGGTGATGTTACGCGCAAGAAGAAACTGCTGGAAAAACAGAAAGCAGGCAAAAAACGCATGAAACAGCTCGGCAGTGTTGAGATACCGCAGGACGCTTTTCTCGCCGTGCTCAAGATTGACCAGTAATCGCAGAGATCTTTATGGACATTGATTTTTCATTAGTACTCGTTTCACTGACATCCGCAGCCGGTCTTATCTGGCTTTTTGACCGTGTCATTTTACTGCCAGGTCGAATCGAGACCGATGGAATCACTCGGCCCGCTGGTCAATCAAGCAGGGCAGATCACCGGGAATCGAAGCAGCAACCGCTTAGAGAGCCGTTGATAGTAGAGTATGCAAAGTCTTTCTTTCCAGTGTTATTGCTGGTTTTGGTATTGAGATCATTTCTTGTGGAACCATATCAGATCCCAACCGGATCTATGATACCCACGCTTGCCATAGGCGATTTTATCCTGGTAAATAAATTTGCCTATGGCATCCGGTTGCCAGTAATAGGTACCAAACTGTTTGATGTGGATGAGCCAAAAAACGGTGAGATTATGGTATTTATACCACCCCATGAAGATCGATATTTCATAAAACGTGTAATCGGAATACCTGGTGATACAATCCGCCTGGAGGACAAGGTTCTCTATTTGAATGGGATCAGGCAGGAACAAACATTTGTTGCCCAGTTACCGCCTGACAATCCCCGCTATCTGGTATTTGAAGAGAACTTTTCTGGAGTAAAACACCTGATTCATCGTAACCTGTTCCGGGACCCGCGTGTGCAAGAATGGGTTGTACCTGAAGGTCATTACTTTATGATGGGAGATAATCGGGACAGAAGCAGTGATAGCAGAATGTGGGGTCTGGTGCCGGAGGAAAACATCAGGGGTAAAGCTTTTGCAATCTGGATGCACAAAGCACCAGGGTTCAATCTACCGAATTTTAGTAGAAATGGTGGCATTCAATAACAATCAGCCGGTAAAGCCGGGGGTTTTCGCTTT
>CAZNFE010000272.1:0-4875 GCA_964571945.1 uncultured Pseudomonadales bacterium | reverse complement strand
ACCTGCAAGCGTGCGCCCCGGTGAGTGGAGCGGCAAGATTCCGGCCACAGTAGATCGAAAGCAGACCCCAGCCACAACCTAACTCTAGTACTCTGGCGTTACTTTTCAGTGGGTGGCGTTTGAGGTGGTTCATCAACAGCAGACTGGAATTCCAGAACTTGTTGCCGTGCAGTTTCGCAGCATAGCCTTCGCGTTTGAGCCGTTTTATATCGGCATGAGAAGAATTCAGAATCTGCAATCCGAATGCGCGACGTTTGGTAGCAATTTTGGCCATGTACAGAGCCCTTGGTTGGTGTTTTGCACCTGGATTTTGGTGCAGGAAAGCTGAGGCAAAGTGAATCTCTGATGGTAAGATGAAACTACTCACCAATTGCAATGATGAAATTGCTATGA
Organism: uncultured Pseudomonadales bacterium; assembly: GCA_964571945.1. GTDB lineage: Bacteria > Pseudomonadota > Gammaproteobacteria > Pseudomonadales > Azotimanducaceae > JASJXV01. Next base: position 4,482 of record CAZNFE010000272.1, on the reverse strand, counting down.
CTATGAAAATCTATTACTTCTGCTTCAGCCTGATGTTATCTCTGCCTTTGATTGCGGATGTCAGTCCTATCCCGAATCAGGTGGATAAAGCCAGCCAATTGGATGTTGCAGTAACTGTTTACAATAACAATTACGGGCTCATTAAGGAAGTACGGCAGCTTAAATTACCCCTGGGTGAAGTTGAACTGGAATTTCAGGATGTGGCCGCACAGATCGATCCAACCTCTGTTGCGTTCAGATCGTTGACAGCACCCGCTAAGCTGCAGATTCTCGAACAAAACTATCGTTATGATCTGTTAAACAGAAGTACCTTGTTAGACAGATACCTGGGAAAGGAGTTAACACTTATTCGGTACCCGAACACCAGTGGTGACCCGGTAGAGAGAACTGGCATCCTGATGTCCAATCAGGGCGACATGATCGTCAAATTCGGTGAACAGATCGAGATTAACCCCCAGGGAACCATTGCACTGGATGAATTACCCACAGATCTGCTGGCCAGACCAACACTGGTATGGCGTCTGGACAATCAATTTACTGGTTCGCAAAAAGTGGAAACTTCCTATTTGACCAACGGCATGTCCTGGCATGCGGACTATGTGGCTATTCTGGATGAGGCGGACAAGGTGATGGATCTCACTGCATGGGTGACGATCGAAAACAGCACGGGTGCAGGGTACAAAAATGCACTACTTAAAGTTGTGGCCGGAGATGTGAAAAGGGTCTATGTGGCCGGAGCACCAATGGCACAGGAGCTTCAGATGCGCGCTTCAAAGGGTGATCGCAGCAGCATGCAGGAAGAAGCATTCTTTGAGTATCATCTCTACTCATTGGAACGGCGCACCACTCTGGCTAACAATGAAACCAAACAGATCAGCTTGCTGGGTAGAGATGGAGTCACTGTAAGCAAGCACCTGAGCATCGAATCCATGAGCCAGGTCTACGGATTTGATCGGTCGCTGGCCAAAGTTAATGCCAAAGTGGGCTTGAGGATTGAGAATTCAGTGGCAAACGGGCTTGGTATCGCGCTGCCTGCAGGGCGGGTTCGGGTGTACAAAGCCGATTCGTCTGGTGCACTGCAGTTGATTGGTGAGGAGCGAATTAAGCATACACCCAGAGATGAACAACTGGACCTGACCCTGGGTCAGTCATTTGATGTGGTTGCTGAAAGAAAACAAACCGCCTTCCGAAAGCTGGGAGAGAGAGCATCCGAAGTCAGCTATGCCATCGAAATTCGCAATCACAAGGAGATACCCCAGGAGGTAGAGTTAATCGAGCATCTGTCCGGTGACTGGATTGTTACTCAGGAAAGCCAACCACATCGTAAGGTGGATGCACGTACGATTACGTACCAGGCTCGGATACCCGGAAAAGGCCTGTCTGAAATTAGTTATACTGCCCGCATTAAGTGGTGATGCAAGCATCCATTGGGTCTCGATTACCTCAAGATTCACACAAAAAGTTACATTTCAGCACACTTTGTCACTGATTCGTCATCTGACTCTTACATTCGATTCTTAAGCTTCCCTTCAATAGCTAATCAGCGGGTTTGATGGGAGCTAGAAATGAATCGATTGCCATATCAACTGCATAATGTAAGCAGGATTCTGGTACTCGCTTTCGGGGTGACTTTTTCGATCTGCAGTCTGGCGATAGATAGTGACCAGGACGGCATTGTCGATGCTATGGATGCGCATCCTTCGATTCCCCGCTATCAGGTCTCCCTTGGTTATGGACACTCCTGCGCGCTGGATGATAACGGCATCGTGTGCTGGGGCGATAATTATTACGGTCAAACAGAGGTACCGGCAACATTGGAACAACCTTTTCAGGTCAGTGCAGCAGGCCAGGATACCTGTGCACTGGATCTGTTTTATGTCACCTGCTGGGGCAATCAGGGGTTTGAAATAATACCGGTTTATAAACCGGTCATGATGTCCAGAAATGTATTTCATGTCTGCGTTATAGACGCAGACGGACTGCAATGTTATCGGGGCAACAATCGATATGCTGAATTGAATGTGCCTGCCAGGCTGAGTAATCCCACCCAGGTGGCAGCCGGTTATCACCATACCTGTGCGCTGGATGACAATGGCGTTATCTGCTGGGGCAGCAATCGCTATGGGGAGAGTGACGTCCCGGCAGGTCTGGTCAATCCGCGGCAGGTTACGGCCGGTCATTATCACACCTGTGTTTTGGATGATCGTGGCGTGCAATGCTGGGGACGCAACCGGGAAGGTCAGCTGGATGTGCCTTCGCTGGTAAACCCGCGCCGAATTGAATCCGGATATGATCATGTATGTGCGCTGGATGATTACGGTTTGCGATGCTGGGGCAGGAATGCGCAGGGTCAGTCTGATGTGCCGGCGTTGATTCATCCAACCCAGGCAGGTGCCGGAGCGCACCATAGCTGTGCCATTGAGGCGGGAGGAATTGTCTGCTGGGGTTATGATGCATTCGGTCAAACCGAGGCACCGGTAACAAAGCTGGTATTTACGGTAAATTCAGAGAACGCAGACGCAGCGCATGTGGCAACGAAAAAGCCGGTAGAATTGACCTCCGTGGTAGGAACGACTTCAACCCCGGCAGACTCGCCGGCTTCGGTTAGCAAGTCAGATCGGGTGGCACCAACGTCGATTGCTGCAAATGATATGCAGTCCGGCACGGCTGCTTCAATATCAGACCTGGCACGATTTCTGGCAACCGTCAGACTGAAGATACATGGAAACAATTGACCCGCAGCAGTTAACTCACACTGTCAGATACCGAATGATACCTGCTGAATACTTAACAGAGCTTGAGGTCAGACCGACTGGCACGCAAGTTTGAAAATATCGGATTGTTAGATCTGTCGCTCCACGAGCATTTTCTTGATATTGATAATCGCTTTTGCCGGGTTCAGACCCTTTGGACAGGCGCGGGTACAATTGAGAATCGTGTCACAACGGAACAATCGATACAGATCATCCAGGTAGTCAAGTCGCTCTCCGGTTGCCTCATCACGGCTGTCGGCCAGCCAGCGATAAGCCTGTAACAGCAGCGCAGGTCCAAGGTAACGCTCGCCGTTCCACCAATAGCTGGGGCAAGAGGTCGAGCAGCAGGCACACAGGATACACTCGTACATACCATCGAGTTCCTTGCGGTCTTCAATGGATTGCAGTCGTTCCTTGTTTGGTGCCGCGGGTGACTGGGCTTTCAACCAGGGTTCTATCGAAGCGTACTGCGCGTAGAAGTGTTCCAGGTCGGGCACCAGATCCTTGACCACGTCCATGTGCGGCAATGGATAAATAGTCACATCGCCGTCATCCAGATCACTCATGTTGAGTGTGCAGGCCAGCGTATTGGCACCATTGATGTTCATGGCACAGGAACCACATATACCTTCTCGGCAAGAACGTCGAAAGGTAAGCGTAGGATCGATTTCATCTTTGATCTTAATGAGTGCATGCAACAACATGGGTCCACAGGAGTCCATGTCCACTTCGTATGTGTCGATACGCGGCTGATCTGCAGTGTCTGGATCCCAGCGGTAAACGTGGAATTTGCGTACACTTGTGGTTTCTTTTGCAGCATGCCAGGTTTTACCCTTCACGATACGGGAATTCTGCGGAAGCGAAAATTTCATTAACGGCATTTCTGGTCAGGCCTCTTAGTAAACGCGTTCTTTAGGTTCGATATAATCAACTTCATCTGTAAGAGTATAGTTGTGTACCGGGCGGTAGGTGAGTGTTGGAGAGGTGCCTGGCTGTTGGGTCCATGCCAGTGTGTGCTTCATCCAGTTAACATCGTCTCGCTCGCTATAGTCTTCCCTGGCATGTGCGCCTCGACTTTCGGTTCGCTGTACCGCACCAGTAATCAGTGTGGAGGCGCACGCCAACAGATTTTCCAGCTCCAGACTTTCCGCGAGGTCTGAGTTCCAGACCATACTACGGTCGCTGATGGCAATTTTTGAGAAATCCGAAGTGCACGCATTGATGAGTTTTTCTCCTTCACTCAAGGTGTCTGCGTTACGGAACACGGCAGCATGGCGCTGCATGGTACGTTGCATATGCAGGCGCAAATCTGCTGTTTTAATCGAACCGGAGGCATGTCGGATGCGGTCAAAATGATCAAGGGCCGGTTCCAGCAACTTATCGGCAACTGGTTGCTGAGTGGCTCCCGGTTGCAATATTTCACCACAGCGGATGGCGGCAGCCCGGCCAAATACAACAATATCCAGTAATGAATTGCATCCCAGACGGTTTGCACCGTGTACGGAAACACACGCTGCTTCACCGATAGCCATCAGGCCGGGTGCTACCGCATCAGGTTCCCGTGCCGTGGGCCGCAATACTTCCGCTTTATAATTAGTTGGTATGCCACCCATGCAATAATGAGCAGTAGGCAATACCGGTATAGGTTCACGGGTCACATCTGTGTCCGCGAAGATCTTTGAAGTCTCGGCAATTCCGGGCAGGCGCTCTTCGATTACATCTGCACCCA
>CAZNFE010000271.1:0-4881 GCA_964571945.1 uncultured Pseudomonadales bacterium | reverse complement strand
TTTGGCAGATAGGAAGTGGACTTTACGGACAGGAACTGGCTGGTTACACTCCGGTTACCGTCAAGCTGGACATATTCAAAAAATCATCCGTAAATCGCAGGAAGATGCAATGCCAAATGAAACAGAATTGATCATCGAACAAATCCAGATTGGACCCATGCAGAATTTTACCTACCTGATTGGATCGAGGAGTACCCGGGAAATTGTCGTGGTGGATCCGGCGTGGGATATCAAAGGCCTGATGAACAGGATTAATGAAAGGGAATATAAACTGACAGGCGCGCTGGTGACCCACTATCATCCTGATCATTGTGGCGGTGCCTTCAGCGGAAATACCGTGGAAGGAGTATCCGAACTGCTGGGAATCAATCCCGTGAAGATCTATGTGCACAAAAGTGAAGCGGATGGACTAAAGAAAGTCACAGGTGTATCAGACAATGATATGGTGAAGGTAGACTCCGGTGACGATCTTCGTATTGGTGACGTTGAACTGGAGTTTTTGCATACACCGGGCCACACGCCGGGTTCACAGTGTTTCCGGATAAAGAATACACTGGTCTCCGGTGATACGCTTTTTATCAATGGCTGTGGCCGTGTGGATTTACCGGGTTCAAATTCTGAAGAGATGTATCACAGCATTCAGAAGCTGGCGACCCTGCCGGACGATACATTATTATTGCCGGGGCATAACTACAGTGAAGTGCCCAATGCCACGATGGGAGAGACCAAAAAAATCAATCCTTATATGCGCATTAAAGATCTGGATTCCTGGCAGATGATGATGGGTGCCTGAATCACGAGACAAGCGTCAAGCGTATCCGGATAAAAATCCACTAATGGCTTGGGCCATGTTCATGCTGCATGCGAGCTTCCAGATCCGGACGCAAAAATTCCGCGGATACCCAACCCCCGCAAACCAGTTTTGGCCCGGCACCGAAATCGATCAGGATCGAGGGTAAGGCAATTGCACCCAATTGTTTGGCTCTGGAAAACTCACTTCGGGTCGCTTCGATCACAGTGTCGGACTCAAGCAGTTCAGCCAGCTTGTTACCCTGCATACCAAAAGGTTCAGCCAGCCGAGATAGTTCAATTGGATCGTTGATGTTACAGGCGTCAAGATAGAATGCCTGTTGTATCGCGCGAAAATAATCCCACGGAGGTTGGTGTAAATGAGTGCGCATAATTTGCACCGCGCGACAGGCCATCTCACTGTGATACACAAACAATGGATCGTCGGGTAGCACGCCACTGAATATTTGCCCGGTGGTATTCGCAACGTCCAGCCAGATGGACTTCAATTGTTGTATTTGCTGGGCGGTTGGTGGCTCAGGACCGCCAACCTGCAGGCCAGCCATCATCAAGTCAAAATCCAGCCAGTCGGCCATATCTACCCGCAGTTTTTCCATATCAGGCAGCATCGCCCAGCACCAGGAACAGAGTGGGTCCGTGACAAAGGTTACGATGGGTTTCATGATGCGCTCATAGTTGCTCTCGAGGTGCTAACCGGAAAGTGAGAGGTTTCACTGCATAACTCATAATCGTTATTTTTCGAGGGTCGGTTTGTATGATTAACAGTTGTCAGGATATCGCAGATTCGGTTGGATTATAGCAGTTTTTGCTCAGCAACCTGGCTCTCGCATTTGCTGCGCAAACTGCTGCCGCCTGTTCCGTTTGCCTTCGGCAAGCCGGAACCTGGTTCTCGCATTTGCTGCGCAATGACCATTTTTCGGCTGTGACGAAAATATGGGTTGGCAGGAATTTTGCGGTAGCAAAATACCGAGAAACTGCTGTCACCTGTTCCGTTTGCCCTCCGGCAAGCCGGAACTTTGTTCTCGCATTTGCTGCGCAAATTGCTGTCACTTGTTCCGTTTGCCTTCCGGCAAGCCGGAACTGACTGGACGTTTTGCGGATCACGGATTATTCTCAGGGATTCGATGTAAAGAACAGAATCAAATGTCAATGGAAATGTCGTAATGACTTCATACATTCCACCGGAATCAGTTTACTTATCCGGGCAAACCAATATTGGCGCCCTGTTTCATCAGCGGGTGGCTGCACACCCGGAGCGACAGGCAGTAGTTGATGGCGATCGGGCTTTTACTTACAACCAGCTTGAAGAAAGATCCAACCGGTTGGCACAACGGATGCTGACAGAGGGGCTTGAAAAAGGTGACCGAGTCGGTCTGCTGGCCCGTAATTGCGCTGAGTATGTTGAAGTCGAGCTGGCTGCAGCGAAAGCAGGCATGATCGTGGCTGCACTAAACTGGCGTCTGAGCGAGCGTGAACTTAACCACTGTGTGCAACTGGTAGAACCCGGGCTGATCATTGTCGAGAGTGAATTCAGTACCATGCTCGATGGGATGGATTTGCCAGATCACCACCGCATGGTGATAGGAGAAGAATATGAACGGCAGCTGGCAGCTTCATCTCCGGAGTACCCGGCGGCTGATATTCAGCCGGAAGATGGCCTGGTTATTCTGTACACGAGCGGTACTACCGGACTGCCGAAGGGTGCCCTGATCAGCCATCGAGCGATGATTGCGCGGGCCATGTGTTTTGCTTCGGAGATGGAGATCCCGGTAGGCGACAACTTTATTGCATGGCCGCCTTTCTATCACATGGCATCCACAGATCAGGCCACCGCAACGCTACTAAGGGGGGGCACTGTACATGTGGTAGATGGCTACATCCCGGAACGCATTGCTGAGATTCTGGAAGAATTGACAGCCAGGTTTCTGATCCTGATGCCGGGTATGGTGGGGCCTTTTGTTGATTATTTGCAGACTCACAGCGTTACACCAAAAGGAATTGATATGGTGGGAGCAATGGCTGACCTGGTGCCCAGAGAGGACATCGCAGCAGCAACACGATTCTTCAATGCACCGTACCTGAATACATTTGGCGCGACCGAAACCGGATTACCCCCGGCAACTGGTAATCTCATTCCAGTTGGCGTGGTACCGACGAGCCTGTCCAAGAGGCAAAGTGCCTTTTGTGAATTACGCCTGGTTGATCCTGACGATAAGGATGTGCCAGTCGGGATGCCCGGTGAAGTCGCCATGCGGGGTCCGACCTTATTTAGCGGCTACTGGAATGCTGATGAGGTAAACAAGCAGGATTTTCGAGGCGGGTGGTTTCACATGGGTGATGTGATGCGACGTAATGAGGACGGCTCACTGGACTATGTAGATCGGGTGAAATACATGATCAAGTCCGGGGGAGAGAATATTTATCCGGCTGAAATTGAACAGGTGTTACTCAGCGACAGTAGAATCACCGAGGCTGTGGTCGTAAAGCGGACGGATAAGAAGTGGGGAGAAGTACCGGTAGTATTTGTGGTTCGTCAGGATGAAGAACTAACCGTAAAAGAGATTGAAGATCTATGCAGGAAAGATCTGTCAAGTTACAAACGCCCAAAGGCTGTGCATTTCATTGCAGAGCAAGATTTACCAAGATCCACTACGGGAAAGATTCAGCGTCACGAACTCGAGAATCGTTTACCCGTGGATTGATGTCAGTGTGATAACAGCAGATGGCTTTGGCTGTACTGGCAAGGCGCTCAATCGTATAAACAATAGTAATAAATCAGCAAAGGAGAACCCTGATGGAATTTGCAGCATTACTCTATGAAATCGAAGATAACATCCTCACGATCACGCTAAATCGCCCGGAAGCAATGAATGCATTCGATGGGCGTATGTCTCAGGATTTGTTTACTGCATTCGACATGGCAGATGCTGATGATGAGGTGAAAGCCATCATCCTCACCGGTGCTGGTCGGGGATTTTGTGCCGGGGCAGATCTGTCCCAGGGGGATCAGACCTGGGAAGGCGTCAGGGAACAGCAGAACAACGTTAATAAGGGGGATGGTGGAGGCCGAATAACCCGGCGGATATATGATCTTCTAAAGCCGATTATCGTGGCGTTTAATGGTCCGGCCGTGGGTATGGGGATGTCGATCACTCTGGCAGCCGATATACGAATGGCTGTCAGGAATGTCAAAATGGGATTTGTGTTCTCAGCAAGAGGGCTGGTGCCGGAGGGCTGCTCTGCCTATTTTCTGCCCCGGTTGGTGGGTATAAGCAAGGCGCTGGAATGGTGCTACTCGGGTAAGGTGTTCCGGTCGGAAGAAGCCCTGGAAGCCGGATTGCTGAGAAGTATTCACGAACCGGATGAACTGCTGCCAGCGGCACGCAAGCTGGCCCATGAGTTGGTCGACAACAGTTCGAGTGTTTCCGTTACCCTGGTGCGTCACATGATGTGGCGGATGCTGGGTGCCAGCGACCCCATTGAAGCGCACCGAGTAGATACCGCTGGTATTCATGCCCTTGGTACATCACCCGATGCAAAAGAAGGCATCAATTCCTTCCTTGAAAAACGCGCACCCCGGTTCCCGGGAAAAGTAAGCACGGATTTACCGGAATTTTTCCCCTGGTGGGAACAGCAGGAGTTTTAGGGAAAGTCTGAATAAAGTCTGTTTGCGCCATCCGTGCGATGGAGCTCCTTCCGGGAATCTCGGGAATTGAAAGCGCCTCACCCGGCCACAGCTGCGACACATCTATAAATAACATTGATGGGTAGTGGTACCGGAAGGGAAGGCATGTCAGAGACCCTCACAGACAGGACGTCTGTGCGGAGCGCCCACGGATGGGTTCACAGCGAGTCTCGGACATGCCTTCCCTTCTGGTGCCGCGAAGAAAAACCAGGAACTACTAAATCCCACAATTACAGGAATGTGTCGTACAATAAATATCTATATAAATCATACGCTTAAAGTTTTGTTATCGAGAAGGATAACAGGAATCTCGTGCGATCTTCGCGTTCCATTGAATTGAATTTTATCTATCCAGAAAGACCAGGCTGACTGCAGGCACATAGGTA
>CAZNFE010000270.1:0-4900 GCA_964571945.1 uncultured Pseudomonadales bacterium | reverse complement strand
CGTCAATTCGCGGACGGGCTCCGACATGAATCTTATTGATCACTTCTTCAGATCTATTCGTTACATCATAGTACCCTTTTGCAACCGCTTCTTTCTGTTCAGGGAAAATGTCCACTTCGACATAGACATTGGTAGCCTGCGGTTGCGCAATGTACTGGTATTGCTTGTAGTTCTTCTCATATTCAGCCTGCCTCTGCTCCTGCATATCAGCTGTAATGTAGGGGTTAAGTACATTTGTGTTGTAGTAGATAAAGCCACCCGTTGTTATCCATCCCAACACGGAAATTGCAGTCACGATGATGACCGGTTTAGTCAGCCGTTCCCCGAATAATCGTCTGCGCAATCGCCAGTTCTCCGGAATTCCTCTGGTCCAGAGAAGATGGGTCAACACGAGCAGCAGGATCCCTGCGAACCCCCAGTACAGGCTATACCAGAATACGGCCAGCGCATTGTGTGAAAATCCGGTAAATACTGAATAGGGTGATTCAGGTTCACTGAATCTGTACAGATAATGTTCAAATCCCATCTGGGGTAACGCAATCAGGGATATGAAATAGAGCACCATAAGTAACATGGTCAGGTTTTTATTACGCGTTAGAACACCGAGGAAAATACCCATGACTGACATCAGGTAAATCGGAAACTGCAGGTACCAAAATAGCCCCTCAAGATACAAAGGCAGGTTCAGATCAAAGTAGCCCTTGTAAATCTGTATACCAACCGCTGCTATCACTGCTATCAGCAACATGGAAATCATAACCAGTAACAACCCGGTCAGCTTCGCCGCCATCATCACCCAATTCGGGTATGGGAGCGCATCAATCATTTCGGCAACTTTCGCTTCTTTCTCCCTCACTAACAGTTCAGCAGAGTAGTAAACAAGAACAATTACCAATGCCAGTGAAAAGGCGCCATTTATCATGATCAACATAAATCCTGTTGTTGGGTAAACGGGAGTTCCAAACATATCTCCCAGGTTACCCAGCGCCCCACCGACAACATTGAGCAATCCGAATATCAACAGCACACGAAACGCTGTACTACCAACTATATTCGAAACTTCCAGGCGGGTCTGCGACCAGTATTGAGCAATTGAGGTTGATGCATCAAACACCGGCTTCACAACCGGGAGGGTGTTATGTGTGACTTTTGTGGTATCTCCAGACTGCCTGTCTTCAGATTCCACGATGACAGATTTCTTTCTGGATCGGGGCTCCTCCAGAGAAAAGGGATACCACCGATAAGCGAGCATCAGGCAAACGGCAGCCAGGCCCAGCCAGATTGCACGATCCATTAGAAGGTTCCCCTCAAGCAAGGGTACACCGCCATTCTTCTCAAAAACTGTCCAGTAGCGGGTAATCTCTGACATGGCGATAATGCCAAAAGGATCCAGTTTGCTGGTGACCGCAATAGTATCCGCTTCGGTAAAAGTGCTGACCACAAAGAACAACATCAACAGAAGCACAGCGCCAACATATGCACTCATGAGCCTCCTGGTCGCCGTGGCCAGAAAGAAGAAGACACTTGACAAGATTACGATATTGGGTAGCGCGAATACCCCTGTTGCAAACACGTAGGGGTACAGTTGAAACACCCCGATTCTCTCTTGATCCAGCCATGGCATGAATTCACCGAGCATGACGCCTGCAACAGCACCGAGAAATGTGACAAAGGAGTATAGTAATGCGCCGCAAAATCGGCCAAACAGGTAGGAAAATTTGTCCACCTGGGTTGAAAGAAGAAATTCTGCCGTGCGGTAATCATAATCCCGGATCACCGGGTTCGCAGAAAAGGCAACTGCAGTGAACACACACAACAGGCTGATAGTGGCAAGGGATTGCATGATGACAAAGGGTGCATTGATATTCAGACCACCGGTATATCCGCCAAGTGTTACATTGGGTGTGGTCGTGGCCAGGAAAGTCAACAGGAAAAAAACTGCTGTGATAATGTAGGCTAATGGCTGACGCCGATGATATGCAACTTCGAACCGAAACACTTCCCAGAACATATTCTGAATTCTCCGGTTACAGTGCTACTTCGATTTTGTGAGCCAGCAGCGTTGCGAAATAGACATCCTCAAGATCACCTTCAATTGCTTCAAAACCACCCGCAGGTTCCGTAAGACTTACTACATGAATAATTGTTTCACCAGCAGAAAGATGCGATAGGATGACATTATGCTGATTCTTGTATTCCTCCAGCTCCGAACGCTTTACGGTTTTTCGCCAAAGGCTGTTTTTTAGCTGATCAATAACCTGTCTCGGCTTGCCTTCCAGCAATATCCTGCCATCCCCCATTATTGACATGTTGGCACACAGATCACTTACATCATCTACGATATGTGTAGACAAGATAACCACTATATTTTCACCAATTTCTGCGAGCAAATTGTGGAAACGATTCCTCTCGGATGGATCGAGCCCGGCAGTGGGCTCATCAACGATGATCAACCTGGGATTACCGATGAGTGCCTGAGCGATTCCAAAGCGCTGTTTCATCCCGCCGGAAAAGGTATCGATAGCCTCCCTGCGCACCTCATACAGATTTGTCTGGCGCAGTAGCTCTTCCACCAATTCGCCCCGCTCACCCCTGTGAGTAATCCCCTTGAGCGTGGCAAAATGATTCAACATGACTTCAGGCGATGTTCTGGGGTAGGAGCCAAATTCCTGCGGCAAATATCCCAATACCTTACGTAGCTCTTCCTTTTCGTTGATGATGTCAATCCCGTCCAGTGTTGCGGTACCACTATCGGGCAACTGCAAGGTTGCCAGGGTTCTCATCAGACTGGACTTTCCTGCCCCGTTAGGACCAAGCAGGCCATACATGCCGTTCGGAATTTCCAAAGACACATCCTGCAACGCCTTAACACCATTAGCATAGGTTTTCGACAGATTCCTGATCGTTAGCATAGTCACTCCACAACAGACATATTTACCCTGCAAAGGTGATTATCACGACTACTCGATAGCATCCTGCAGCGTCCATCGCTGCCAAAATTTTTCTATCCAGATGATTGTTATACCCTCTCCCGGGACTCGCGCTCCATTCAATTGGATTTGTAAGCACAATTGGAGCCAACTTTCAAAAAGACTTAAGTTGTTGTATTGCATAGATTTGTCGTGATCACGAAAATAAAGATAGTGGAAACTTCTGCAATATTGCTATTTGTTAGGCTATTAGACCAAAATCACGACAGGCCCAGCCGGGCAAATTGTTCCTCAGGTGCCTGCAACTCTTCCAGTGCAGCATGTAACAAATCCTTCATCTGCTTCTCGATACCCTGTCCAGTAAGATTGTTCTCCTCACCAGGATCCTGGCTTAGGTCAAACAGATAATGCTCATCCACGGGCGGGTTGATCGACCAGTAAGGCAGCAAATCACCCTCTACGAATGGTTGTCTGATAACCGGGATATCTGATTCAGGCATATAATCCAGCCATGCTCTGCTGTCGGGATCCGGCAATCGCAACCCAGGTAGCGCCGCAATCGGCATGGTTGACCAGCGGTTAGACCACATAGACAATGGGAACCCTGTATCTACGGAACTCCGGGCATATTTGTGCCTGCCATCCTGAACTTGCACCCACCGACCAAAAACCCCGCCAATTGCCCACTCTCTGATTTGGCTGGTTTCCCCTTTTAGCAGTGGCAACATGGATTTTCCATGACTCAGATAATGACTTTGCAGGTCAAATAAGTCCATCAGTGTTTCATGGATGTCCACATTCGTGGTCAGTGCATCTGTCACACCAGCAGAAACACCGGGCGCTGCAATCATCAGGGGGGTATGCCCGAGTGTTTCAAACTGAGGTACGGCCGGTTTACCCCATAGATCTCGCTCTCCCAGGTAATGACCATGATCTGTGCAGAGTATGAACAACGTATCGTCCCACAAGTTCTGTTCCTCCATGGCTTCCAGCACCTTACCAAACCAGTGATCGATCATACTCAGTTTGGAGCCATAATTTGCTCTGATATGTTCACCCTGACGTTCGGTGATGATCCCGTTTTCGATTCCCCCGACGGCATAAGGTGGCCAGATAATCTGCTCATCTGACCATTCCGGATCATACATATTTGCTCATGGCTTGGGTGTCTCAAAAGGTTCATGGGGGTCGAATTCATCTACAAAAAGCAGGAAGCTATCGTGCTCGGATGCATGGTCTTTCAGCCAACTGGCAGCACCCGACATGGTTTTTGGACCCGGGAAATCGCTCTCTTCCCGGAACCAGGTTCGAGACAGATCATAGTGCTGCATCGGCACAGACCTGCCGCCCCCCCTGCCCGAGGCCTGGCCGATTCTGGTAGCAGCCGGTAACGCAGGTGTCCCAACCCAACTTGGATCTTGCCGTGTTTTCCATGGATCACTCTCATGCCCGCGCGTGTATTCCCAGGCAAAAAAATCGGTATGATAGTTCTCTCCTCCGGTTTCAAACAGATGCGGGTGATCCGTACATAACATGGTTGGAATGCCCTTGCGCCTGAGCTCATATGTAATCGGGCGCTCCCACAATTCAATTGATCCCCAGGGACGCCACAGAAAATCCATTGCACCGACAAGAATATCGTGCCGTGCAGGCATACAGGGCAGCGAACCCGTGTAGTGGTTAGTAAATCGCAGTGCGCGCTGCGCAAAACGATCCAGGTTTGGTGTTTCAAATTCCTGTCCGCCATAACATCCAAGCATATGACGATTCAGGCTATCAAGCAGTATCACGACGGCTTTCGCGGGTTTTTCACAGTTGGTCATCGAAGCTTCCTCTCCGGGGTACTGTTGTCTACTGGGACCAGGCATTTCTCTCAAATAACAGAATTATAAGCCACTGATTTATGTAGATATTAATTGTACGAGTAATCCCTGTATTTGTTGTCCCAATTAGTCGCTGTGTTTCTCCGC
>CAZNFE010000269.1:0-4960 GCA_964571945.1 uncultured Pseudomonadales bacterium | reverse complement strand
GAAGCTGTACACACTAAACTGGTCACATCACTGTCCGGATACGTTAACGACCATGGATCCGGAGCTACTCTACAGCTTTGTCAGTGAACACCACAAAGTCGTGTTAAAACCATTGCACGACTGTTCAGGAAGAGGCATCAGATTCCTCACCATCGACGAACCGGCGCTGAAACAGGTTCTGTATGACATATGCAGCGGCTCTGATGAGCAATTTATTATGGCACAGGAGTACCTGCCGCAGATAAGCAGTGGGGACAAGCGAATATATCTGGTGAACGGTGAGGCTGCGGGCTGGGTCAACCGGATGCCTGCACATGGTAAGGATCTTGCCAACATTCACCAGGGTGCGACCTGTCATGCAACCAGTTTGACGGACAGCGAACGGATGCTGTCCTGGGAGATAGGTTCCGAGCTCAAGCAGGAAGGCATTATACTGGCCGGGCTGGATTTTATTGGCGGCTACCTGACTGAAATAAACGTGACCAGCCCATCGGCTGTACGGCAGATTAATACTGTTTACAAGCAGCACCTCGAAGCCAAAATCGTAGATGGTATTCTGGATGTAATTGGTTCCAATCAAGTTCAAAACCTGTTACGCCAAAGTATATCCGGTTAGCAGGCTGTTCCAATCCTGATCGTGCATCTGTGAACAACTGGCCAGATCAATCCTGGATAATTGTTGTATCAGCAATTTACAATCGGCTGGCGATGATCCACAATTCCGGTAATCTCCACTCACAAACCTTTTTCCAGTGTCAGAATCCACGCAGCATATTCCTGATCGATTGCGTTATCACATTCACATCCTGGGCGATCTACTCGGTGAAACCATTGCTGATCAGCATGGTGGACAGATGGTGGATAGATTGGAAGAAATTCGTAATCTTTCAAAATCCCGACGTCAAACTGATCCGCATCTAAAATCCAGATTACTGGAAGCATTAAAAGGATTGTCGGAACATGAATTGATATCAGTTACAAGAGCATTTAATCAGTTTCTGCAACTGGCAAATATCGCAGAACAGGTTCAAACAATCGCCGCTGAGGATACCTCTACAACATCAGGGAGCCTGTTGGGAGAAACCTTTAAAACTCTGCGAGATGCCAATAGAACCCCCGCAGAGATTGCCGGTGCGATCAACAATTTGAACTGCGACCTGGTACTCACCGCCCATCCGACTCAAATCACACGCCGGACTCTTATCCGGAAATACGACCATATAGCAAATTTACTACAAACACTGGATATCGAAACCCGAGACAAGGAAAGACCTCTGGTCCAGCTAAAAAGGCTTATCGCCGAGACCTGGCATACAGATGAAATTCATATCGAAAGACCAACCCCTCAAGAGGAAGCGATTTGGGGCTACGCCATCATTGAAAATTCTTTCTGGCATGCCGTTCCGCAAATCTGGCGCGACCTCGATGATTTACTATTCGAAAATACGAAAAACAATCTTCCAATCACCTTCTCCCCGGTAAAACTCTCAACATGGATGGGCGGCGATCGATACAACTCGCCACAGGTATCAACAGACGTGACGAGAGAAGTCCTTCGACTTGCCAGATGGATGGCGGCTGATCTTTATTTGCGTGACATTGAACAACTCCTGGCACGCCTTTCGATGTCAGAGTGTAACCGGGAACTCAGAAACCTGGTTGGAGATTCCGCGCAGGAACCTTATCGACATGTATTGCGAAATCTTCGGGATAAACTGCAGAATACAAGACTCTGGGCCGAGGAAAAACCTGCCGGAAATAATCTGATCCGGCGTAACGAAGACCTGTTCATTCCACTGCATGCCTGTTACCGATCTTTGCACGAATGCGGCATGGGTATAATTGCTGAAGGTGAGCTAAAGGATACGTTAGTTCGTCTTGCCTGTTTCGGGGTCACACTCGTAAATCTGGACATTCGTCAGAGTTCTGAAAAACATGAAAGATTGCTTGATGATCTTACCCGGCATCTGAATCTTGGCAGTTACAGCGACTGGTCTGAAACCAAACGGCAACACTTTTTGATTTCCGAACTAGAGAGCAAGCGCCCGCTAATCCCGGAAACATGGCAACCTTCAGAGGAGTGTCGGGAAGTACTCGCTACGTTTCGCCTGATCGCGCACACAAATGCTGCAGGTATCGGTAGCTATGTGGTCTCTCTCGCACAACAGCCTTCAGACATCCTTGAAGTTATCCTGATATTGAGAAAGACCGGGCTTCAGCAGGCATTACCTGTGGTACCACTCTTTGAAACATTAAATGACCTTGAACAGGCGGAAGACACACTTCTGCAATTATTCAAAATACGCTGGTATAAGAAACACATTGCAGATAAACAGCAGGTGATGATCGATTACTCCGAATCAGCGAAGGATGCCGGACATATGGCGGCAGCCTGGGCGCAGTATCGTGCGCAGGACGCCATGGCAGAAATCTGTAACAAATACAAAGTGAAACTGATACTTTTTCACGGTCGTGACGGTGCGATGGGGCGAACCCATGGAACCGCACAGAACTCGCGACTTGCTCATCCCCCCGGATCCATACGCAATGGTGTTCGCCTGATGGAACAAGGTGAAACGATGCAATTCAAATACGGTTCACCAGATGTGGCGCTGGTAAATCTGGGTCGGTTGTTAAGCAATGCAATTGAAGCCATGCTGTTACCAACCACTCCCCCCAGAGCTACCTGGCAACATGTTATGGACGATCTTTCTGAACAGGCCAATCGCGATTACGATGACATAATCCAGAATGGAGATGATTTTTTAGCTTATCTGGACCAGGGCTCGCCGCTACAGGAACTGGCTGAACTTGCACTGGGCAATCCGCAGAAGAACTCGCCCGCAGCTTCATTACAATCAAAATCTATCCACAGCGTGAACGCCGTTCAATGGATATTTGCCTGGACCCAAAAACGGCTAATGTTGCACGCCTGGCTGGGCACCAGTTATGCGCTGCAAAGCTATGCCAGTCCGGAAAAATTAGCAGTGTTGCAGGAGATGTTGCAGGAATGGCCATTTTTCAAAACCCAGATCGACATATTGGAGCAGATGCTGGCAATGGCCGATCTCGAGATATCAAACGATTATGATGCACTGCTGGTGAGTCCGTCACTTCACCATATAGCCGACCATTTCAGCTCCGAACTGGAAAATCTGATCGAGCTGATAAATCGACTTAAAATGCAGGATAAGTTACTGACTTCTATGCCGGAAATTACGGCATCTCTGGCGGTGCGCAATACCTACACCGACCCGTTACATTTTCTGCAAATGGAATTGATATCTCGCAGGCGCACCGAGGGCGGGAATACCAGTGATGTTATTATCAAGGCTCTCCTGGTCACCATTGCGGGAATCGCTGCAGGTACGCACAGCATCAGTTAACGAGGTACCGGCAAAGCCGAGTTTTCATTTGACTCGAGACGAGTTGACTTGCTACCTTGCTGCCTACGATCATACCGATACCTTTTTGCGGGATTCTTATTCATCTAACCAGAGGCGATGACAGTGACTAATGAAATTTTTAACGAAGTACTCTCTGAGACAGAAATAGCGGTACGGGATACGTTGCGACGTTTTGCCGAAGATGTGATGCGACCAGTCGGTAAAGCGCTTGACACTATGACTGCCGAGGATGTTATCGCCAAAGACTCTATTTTGTGGGATGCACACAAAAAATATGCAGAATTGGGATTCGGCATGTTTACGGGAGACGACTCCATGGATCCTGTTGAAGCCGCTCGAATCGGTGCACTTTCCTCCGAAATGCTGGGTTGGGGAGATGCGGGACTTGCGATCAGTTTCGGAGTCTCGGGCATGCCGGTTAATCTTGCCCAAATGTCCGGAAATCCGGCATTGATCGAAAAATTCAGTGCCGACAAGGTAGGCTGCTGGGCGATAACCGAACCCAATCACGGCAGCGACCTGGTTGATTTCGCCAATAAGGATGCCGATGGCAAACGACGCGGTGACTGCGTCGCGAAGAGAGACGGTGACCAGATCATCATCCGTGGACAAAAGTCATCGTGGGTCTCAAACGGAACCATTGCGGAAATGGCAGCATTGTACTGCGCTTATGAGGATGATAATGGCGTCCAGGGTGGTGGCGTGTTCGTCGTGCCATTGGATATCGATGGTGTCACCCGGGGCAAACCAACGGACAAAGTCGGCCAGCGCCCCTTGAATCAGGGAGAAATCTTCTTCGATGATGTAATCATTCCTCTGGATCACATGATCGGGGGACCGGATCAATACAACAGTATTCTCGAAACGACCTTAACGGGTGCCAATGGCGGCATGGGGTCGCTGTTCTGCGGTCTGGCCAGAGCAGCTCTGGAACATGCAGTTGACTATGCCAAAGAACGTATACAGGGTGGCAAACCAATCATCGAACACCAGGCGGTAAAATCCAGACTGTTCGAAATGTTCCGCAAGGTGGAGGCCGCCAGGGCTCTGAACCTGCGGGCTGTCACCCACAATGCGGTTAATCCAAGGCTTGAGCTTGCCATCGCCAGCAAAGTGACTTCTACCAGAACGGCCATGGAAGTCGCTACCGAAGCGCTCAGCATTTACGGTGGAGCTGGCATAACAAGAGAAAATCCCATCGAAAAACTGCTGCGGGATGCCAGTGTATCGGTGATCGAAGATGGTGAAAATACCTTGTTGGGACTGGTTGCCGCCGATCGCTTGTAACCTGTAATCCACCTTTGAGCGCAACATTTTAAGCATGCATCATTTACTAACACACCTGGAGAACCGGTATGGAACTAACTGAAGTCATCGGACGTCGCAGATCAATTCGTTTCGTCAAACCTTACAAGCCAGTCGAGGACGAAAAGATTCAAGCCATGTTTGAAGCTGCCCGGATTGCTTCGCACTGGGGAAACGTCCAGAGCCTGCGAGGTGTGGCCGTATTTCGCGACAGCGCTCCTGCTGAAGTGCTGGAAAATCTGCAGGCG
>CAZNFE010000268.1:0-4971 GCA_964571945.1 uncultured Pseudomonadales bacterium | reverse complement strand
TCATCATCCGGGTCAAGGACTATCCGGTTTTCTACCTGCCTTACATGAGATTTCCAATTGGGGACAAACGCTCATCAGGCTTCCTGATGCCGGGTTTCGGACATGATAGCGACGGTGGAACGGATATCTCAGTTCCTTACTATTTCAATCTGGCTCCTGACTATGACGCCAGCTATACCATTAGAAGTATCTGGAAACGCGGGTTGCTGAACGAAGCACAGTTTCGGCTTTTAACCAACAGAAGCAAAAATGAAATCAATGCCGCTTTCCTCTATCGAGATGAGCTGTATGATGATCGCAATGTGCTTGAAATCACACCCGAAGACACAGTGATGATCGGGGACAGGCGTAAACAGGACCGCTGGTTTTTGAATATTCGTCACGCCGGGGTATGGGACAAACGTCTGACTTCGAACATACGCTATAGCATCTTAAGCGATGATGAATATTTGCAGGATATCGGCGCGGATGTGGACTCGGCTGCGGTGTCCCGGTTTATGCAGGGAATTAATCAAAGCATTGGTAATCGTCGAACCGCAGCTCTTGATCAATTGGGAGAAATTGCCTATCAGGGTAGGAATTGGGGTACCGTACTCCGGGTGCAAGGGTTCCAGACAATTGATACCACAGCGTCTGAGAACTACGAGCGTCTGCCACAGATAGTGGCCAGGTATCGAAATATGGTATCGGGATGGCGTGTTGATCTGACTTCCGAATACGTCATTTTTGATCGGGATAATGATGCGCTGTCCGGAACAGACAGAATCGTGGGTGAGCGTCTGGCGATTGATGGTGAGATTAGCTACCCGCAACGATGGACCTGGGGATTTGTTAAACCTTCGGTATTTCTGAAGCACAGAAGTTATCGATTGAGAGACGTCCCGGAAGGTGTTGATGCAAACCCCCGGGTATCTGTTCCTGGTGCTGTAATTGACGCCGGATTGTATTTTGATCGCCCTGTGAATGCCAACAAGGGAGCGCTTCGACACACTCTGGAACCCCGACTATTTTTTCTCTGGGTGAGCGAGCGTGATCAGAATCAATTACCTGATTTTGATACGGTCAGACTTACACCCTCATTCCGACAATTATTCCGTAAAAATCGCTTTGGTGGCAGGGATCGAGCGGGTGATGCCAGACAGCTAAGCGCTGGATTGACCAGTCGGTTGATTGAATCGAATACTGGCGCTGAACTTCTTCGAGCCAGTGTGGGACAGATATTTTACTTCAAGGACCGGGTTGTCTCATTGGCAGATGATCCCGCTGGCATAGACAATGAAGCCAATAGCTCTGCGTTGTTCTCGGAGGTACAATTCGGTTTTTCACGCAACTTTCGTTTCAATGCCATGCTGGAGTGGGATCCAGCTCGAAACAGCACGAATCGTGGTGATCTTTCGCTACGCTATACGGATGGCAAGCGGAGAATTTTAAATCTCGGGTATAATTACACCAGTAGTGAAGTACGGAAAACCAACACCTTCAACAATCTTGAAGAATCCGATATTTCCTTCCTTTGGCCGATCCGCGGAAGATGGAGTGTTACGGGAAGATGGAACTTTGGCTGGGATGACGATCAAACTATAGAATCATTACTTGGAGTTGAGTACAACGATTGTTGCTGGCGTGCCCGGGTAGTCATGCGCAGATACCTGAAAAATCCCAGAGTATTTACAGTGACGCAGAATGATGCAGGTGGTTCGACTTCATTATTGGATGTACGGGCGGAGACAGGTTTATTCGTTGAGTTTCAACTGAAGGGATTGACGTCATTGGGGAGGAGGCTGGATGCTCTTCTGAACGAAAGTATTGCCGGATATTCGAACATAGATGAATTATATGAGTAAGCAAGTGATATCAAAATGGGTGATCGCCTGTCTGCTGGTGCTCCCATTCAGTAATATAGCAGCAAAAACCACCACGCTGGATAGTATTGTTGCGGTGGTTGATGAGGCAGTGATTTGCAAGTCAGAGCTGGACGATCGATTATTCCGGATCAAGAAGGGAGTAGATAAAAGTCAGTTGCCGCCAGATGATGTATTGCAGAAACAAGTGCTGGAACAGCTAATCGTGGAAAGCCTCGAATTACAGACAGCCAAGCGGGCCGGAATTAGGATCAATGATCAGGAGCTGAATCAGGCGATGGCAACCATCGCTTCCCAAAACGGGATGACGCTGGAGCAGTTTCACCAGGCACTTGCGGCAGATGGTATTGCTTACTCAGATATGCGGAATCAGATAAAAAGAGAATTGCAGATCAGCCGTGTGCAGCGTGGTGTTATGGGAAATCGCATTCAAGTCTCGGAACAGGAAATAGATAATTTTCTGCAATCCGAGCTAGGTGAGATGATTACAGCCGACGAGTATCACCTGCTCCATATCTTGCTGGCAGTGGCAGATGACTCAGACACGGCAACCATTGACCAGATCCGTGACAAGGCAGAAACAATAGTACAGGAATTGAAAGCTGGTGCAGATTTTAAGAGCCTGGCGAAAACAAACTCTGCAGGTCAGAATGCCTTGCAGGGCGGTGATCTTGGCTGGAGGAAACCGGTTCAGTTGCCATCACTATTTGCAGATATTGCACAGAAAATGGCGGTGGGCGAAATAGCCGGTCCAATCAAGAGTGCCAGCGGATTTCATATTATCAAATTACTCGAGAAAAGAGGTGCGAAAGCCGAAGGGCAAGTGGCCCAGACCCACATCAGGCATATCCTCATAAAACCTTCCGAAATCCGATCTGAGGAAGAATCTCAGGCGTTTGCAGAAAACATATTGCAAGAGATCAAGAAAGGCGCTGATTTTGCGAAGCAGGCTCAATTGTATTCTGATGATCCCTCCTCGGCACTGAGTGGTGGCGATCTGGATTGGAATCAGGCGGGAACATTTGAACCTGCATTTGAGGATGTAGTTAGCAGCCTGGCGATCGATGAGATTAGTGGGGTGTTCAGAACGGAAGCGGGCTATCATATCGTGCAGGTCACAGGTCGCAGAATCCAGGATTTCAGTGATCAATATCGGCGCAATCAGGCTGAAAACTACTTGCGCAATGCCAAATTTGAAGAAGAACTGGAGACCTGGTTGAGTGAAATACGTGAAGATGCTTTTGTGGATATCAGAATCTGAATGGCTGGCGGCATCGTCCGCGCATCATGAATAAACCGGCTGCTCTGATCATTACGCCGGGGGAGCCGGCAGGAATTGGCCCAGACCTGATTGTTCGCGTGTGCCAGAAGCCTGCCTCCCATGCGTACGTTGTGGTAGCTGATCCGCAATTGCTCCAGGCAAGGGCAAATCTGTTGCATCTACCGGTCGCCATAAAAGAATACAAAATCGGCCAGAAACCAACGCAATTACCGGCTGGTTGTATCCAGGTATTACCCGTCCCGCTGCGATCAAAATGTATTGCCGGTCAGCTTAATCCGGAGAATGCTCCTTATGTGCTCGAAACGCTGGAACAGGCTACGGTTGCCTGCCTTGAAGGTCACGTGGATGCGCTGGTGACAGGTCCTGTCAATAAGAGCTGCATTAATGCTGCCGGAATCCCGTTTAGCGGTCATACCGAGTGGTTAGCGAACAGAACCGAAACCAACAAAGTGGTGATGATGCTGGCAACTGAAGGCTTGAAGGTTGCGCTGGTGACCACACACCTGCCTTTATCAGAAGTGCCTGGAGCCATTACTTATGCAGAACTGCAAGAAACCATACGGATTCTTAACGGTGACCTGAAAAAATGGTTTGATATAAAAACTCCGCGAATTGTCGTGTGTGGGCTAAACCCCCATGCAGGTGAGGCCGGTTATATGGGACGGAAAGAGATAGAAATAATCGAACCGGCATTGGCTGATTTGAAAAAGAAAGGCTTTGATCTGTCCGGTCCGCTTCCGGCCGATACTGTGTTCACCCCTGACAAGCTAAAACAGGTTGATGCAGTTTTGACCATGTATCATGATCAGGGATTGCCGGTATTAAAGCACCTGGGATTTGGCAAGGCAGTGAATATAACGCTGGGATTGCCGATCATCCGAACCTCGGTTGACCATGGCACTGCTTTGGATCTGGCCGGTAAAGGTACGGCAGATAGTGGAAGTCTTGAAACGGCAATTCACTACGCCGAAATGATGGTATCAGCCAGGGACTCTGTTTGAATAATCGCAGTCTGCAGCCGCGCAAACGATTCGGTCAGAATTTTCTTGTTGACCGGCATGTGATCGACAAAATTATACAGGTTGTCCAGCCGAAAGGTGATGAACATATCGTAGAGATCGGGCCTGGGAATGGGGCGATTACCGGTGGCTTGTTATTTTCTGCGGGGCAACTGGACCTGGTGGAAATTGACCGCGACCTCGTCAAGGTGTTGGAGAGCAGGTTTGGCGACAAGGTTACCATTTACAGTGAGGATGTTCTGAAATTTGACCTTGAATCTCTCGCGCGCGGTAAACCGTTAAGAATAGTCGGGAATCTGCCATACAATATTTCCACGCCGTTACTGTTTAAATTGATGCAATACACCCGGTTAATTACAGACATGCACTTCATGCTGCAAAGAGAAGTGGTTGAGCGTCTTGTTTCCGAAACTTCTACACCTGCATACGGAAGGCTGGGAATAATGGCCCAGTATTACTGCCGAATTGAAAAATGCTTTGATGTGGCTGCTGAAGCTTTCGACCCGGCACCGAATGTTCAGTCAGCGGTCGTTAAGTTGGTGCCCTATGAGGAATTGCCATATCCAGTGACGGACCCGGCAATCTTGCGCCGTATTGTAACCACTGCATTTAGTCATAGAAGAAAAACCATGCGGAACGCGCTGAAATCAATACTGGATGAAGCAACTATTGCCGAGGCCGGGATTGATTGCAATCTTCGTCCGGAAAACATTAGCCTGGATCAGTACGCAGCACTGGCAAATGCCATGTCATCGGCATCAGGGGGACAACCCCCGCCATGAGCACTTATGTTTTTGGTGATGTTCAG
>CAZNFE010000267.1:0-4976 GCA_964571945.1 uncultured Pseudomonadales bacterium | reverse complement strand
GCCATTTCCTTGTCTTTGGACGGATCTTCAGGTTCAGCCTCATCAGCCCAACCCCACCCCCAGAAGTTCATTTTTCGTATCGACACCATATTTCTCCTCTACAGGGCTTCCGATGCAAGTGGAATAAAGAGACATTCCCGCGGTTCGTTATCCACTGCACTGCTTTTATGGCCACGCCCGGTGGTATCCTCGGCCAGCAGTATGTCCCCGGCACCTAACAAGCGTTTTTCACCGAGACCATTTTCAAGCACAACGCTACCCCGCAAATTGACGACATACTGTCGTCGGGGTGCTGGATGAAAATCAAGGTTGTAGTCTGAATCGGTTTCACGAAATATCACACTGTTTACCGCAACGGGATCCGAAAAGAATCCTCCCGGTCCGGAAGATTTCAGCGGAATGAGCAATTCTTCAAAGTGCGATTCACCATCATCGCCGGTGTAAATTCGGGTTACTTGCATGGTTGATCCTCATCACATGATTGTTATTGGGCTGAGAATACCTTTTTTTATGTATTGGTCACAACGTGTCACATCCTGGCACCTCATTGTGCCATAGCTGTGGCCAGACTATTCCCGATTCAAAGTGTATTGGAACGAACGAGTCGCACCGGACAGCGAATTTATCTTTGCGCGAGTTATCTATCGGTGCCATGCTATGCTAACCCCGGTACAAGAAAAAATGACATGAGCGAACACTCGATTCAAACCAGTCACTGCAATATATCCGTCGAACAGAGTAATGGTACCGCGAAAACCATTCTGTTTCTCCACGGGAACTCATCATGCAAGGAAGTTTTCCGAAATCAATTCGCTGGCCCAATTGGTTCCAGATTCCATTGCATTGCCATGGATTTACCCGGTCATGGCAAATCAGAAAACGCTAAAATACCTGAACAAACCTACACCATGAGTGGATATGCCGATGTCGCTTTGCTTGTTATGGCGGCGCTGGCACCTGGTCCATTCGCCATCGTAGGGTGGTCGTTAGGTGGTCATATTGGTATTGAAATGCTGGCCCGCAGTAGCGAAGTAAATGCCCTGCTCATCTCGGGTACACCACCGATCAGTAAGGATCCGAGTGACATGGCCCACGCATTTCTGCCGTCTGAACACATGGGTTTGACCGGCCAGGAGATCTTCTCAGCAGATGAGGCAGAAAGTTACGCACGTGCGACCTGTGGAAATGGAGATCGATACGAGGAATTCCTGGGTGATGCGGTTCGGCGAACCGATGGCAGAGCGAGAAGAATCATGATGGAATCTGCCCTAAGGGGAGACGGGGCGAATCAGCGCCAGGTGGTTGAATCCAATCCAACTCCGCTGGCAATCGTCAATGGTGCTAACGAACCGTTTATAGATAACAACTACCTGAGCACGGTCAACTACAGGAATCTATGGGAGAACAAAATCCATATAATAGCCAATGCCGGACACGCACCATTCTGGGATGCACCTGATACCTTCGATACGCTGCTCGAAAGGTTCATGCTCTGAGCGTTGTTAGGCATCCATCAAGCTACCGTACCACCATTCTCAAGCCAGTTGATGCAATCTTTCGGAAGCTTTTTACTTATCACTTCGAAATACAATGCCAGATCATCATCAGTGAGTACATCTCGCCAGCGGTTATTGGTGCCCTTATTGATGAAGGTATCCGGACCACCTTTGAAAACAAAATCGATACCGTCGCCGGTAACTGCTCTGGGATTTTTCTTGACGGTATCAAATGTACAAGCATCAACCACTCGAGACCAGGACTCCTCAGACTCCCGCGAAGTTCCACTGGCCTGGGATACTAACAAATGATTTCCTATACACATTCGGGAGACAAAATGCTTCAATAGAACCAAAAATACCCTGGAGAAAGCGATGAGTTTTGAATTTGGCGGCATCAATCATCTTGCCCTGGTTTGTAAAGACATGGATGTCACAGTGAAATTCTATACCGAAGTCCTCGGTATGGAATTGACCAAAACCATCAACCTGCCCGGGAATCAGGGCAAACATTTCTTCTTCAATGCCGGTGGCGGCGATGCCGTTGCGTTTTTCTGGTTTCCGAAAGGACCGGAAGCTGTGGATGGGAAACAGTTGCGACAAATTTCAGCAACGCCTGGCACGATGAACCATGTTGCCTTTGATGTCAGTCCGGATGATATAAACAATTATCGTGTACAATTGTTAGACAAAGGCATAGAGGTCACTGAAGTCATCAATCATGACGATACGCCCGAACAAGCCAGTCCTGAAATAAACGAGTCGACGTTTGTGAGATCACTGTACTTCAAGGATCCCGATGGTATTCAATTGGAGTTCGCGGCCTGGGTACGTCCCTTGACAGAGACAGATGTACAATATCCCGAACACGCATGAACAGCAAAAGATCATGATCCATTCAAGCCAATCTTTACTTTTCCTGGCGAACTTCTAACAGATGCACTCTGTTGGAATTGGATTCAACGCAGCAGACTGACCAAGGAACAGCAATTGAAAATTCTGAAAATCGTGTTTCTGATGACAGTGGCTTTAATCGCTGGCTGTCTGCATGTCGACAACCGGAGTCGTGTGGCTGCG
This sequence comes from uncultured Pseudomonadales bacterium, assembly GCA_964571945.1. Classification (GTDB taxonomy): domain Bacteria; phylum Pseudomonadota; class Gammaproteobacteria; order Pseudomonadales; family Azotimanducaceae; genus JASJXV01. The sequence goes on along the minus strand of CAZNFE010000267.1, from coordinate 2,403 downwards.
GTGTTGCATAAAACTCCTCTGATCGATGGGCACAATGACATCGCATGGAGTTACAGAAAACGGGTACAAAATCACCTGCATCAGCTGGATTTTTCTGCCGACCTCACGCTACTGGACAAACCCACCCAGACAGACCTTCGACGTATGCGCAAGGGTATGATGGGCGGGCAGTTCTGGTCAGTCTATGTCCCTATCAGTCAGTATGCCGGTGATCCCGGCGATCCGCAGCTGGTCATTGAACAGATAGATCTTGTGAAACGACTGGTCCAGCATTATAGCGACACCTTGGAGATGGCCTATACACCTGCAGATGTACTCCGAATACACCGCCATGGCAAAATCGCATCAATGATCGGCATCGAAGGTGGCCATGCCATTCACAATTCACTGGCCATGTTGCGCCAGCTATTTGCTCTGGGTGCACGTTACATGACACTGACGCATAGTAAATCACTCCTGTGGGTTGATTCGGCAACCGGTGAGCCCCGTCATAAAGGCCTGACACCATTCGGCAGAGCAGTAGTTCGTGAAATGAATCGTCTGGGTATGCTGGTAGACCTGTCACACGTGTCACCGGACACCATGCGGGACCTACTCGGGTTCAGTGAGGCGCCCGTAATTTTCTCACATTCTTCCGCCTATGCCGTGACGCATCATGTACGTAATGTACCTGATGACGTATTGCGGCTGATTGCAAAAAACAATGGCATCGTGATGGTGACCTTCTATCCCTCGTATGTGTCAGAAGATTTGCGCCTGTATGTTGAACGCATGAAGGCAGAAGCTGAGCGGTTCAAGGCTGCTCATACGGACCAGGAAGTACAACAGATGATCACCGCCTGGCGGCAATCAAATCCCGCTCCCAGGCCGACTATTGACCAGGTAGCCGATCATATCGATCACCTGCGCAAGATCGCCGGGATTGATCATATTGGTCTGGGTGGTGATTATGATGGCATGCCACCCGGACCGATTGGTCTAGAGGATGTATCCAAATACCCCGATCTTCTGGAGAAGTTGCTTGCGCGCGGCTACTCGGATGAAGATATAGCGAAAATCGCTGGTAAAAACATCCTGCGAGTCTGGGCAAATGCAGAGCAGGTGGCCAGACGATTGCAGAATGAAAGTGAAGCCTCCGACAAGTTGATCGAGGAGTTGGATTCACCTGTTTTCTGAACAGTTTTTGAAAGCTGCCGAGTGACAATTCACTCAGCTCACAATGATCAAAAGCCATGCGCGTATCTGTATGGTAAAGTAGTTGCCTTTACTCACAGATTCGTACAAAAAATGAATACACAGTCAGGCAAACCGGTTGTAATCCCATTACCCCAGGACGAAGAACTTAGCGCAGAAATTCAGGAGCGCTTATCCCAACTGCCGCCCTTGAACGTATTTCGCATGATGGCGAAAACACCTGCCAACTTTAACTCGTTACTCGAATTTGCCTCTACCATCCTGTTCAGTCTGGAACTTGATGCACGAAAACGTGAAATTGCTGTACTGCGAGTGGCATACACCACCGGATCCAATTATGAGTGGGTACAACACATACAGGTAGCAAAACAAGTGGGTGTGACCGACCAGGAGATCGAGATTATCGGTGCCGAAGATCCGGTTTCCGGATTGGATGACGAGGGCAACCTTTTATGCAGGGTTGCCGATGAGATCAGCCGCGATGTCCGCTTGAGCGACCAGGCGTTGGCGAGCATAATGAAGCTGTACGGCGAACGCCAGGCAGCGGAATTGATTCTCTGTTGCAGCTATTTCAACATGCTGAGCAGGATTCTGGAATCCACCCGCGTACCGCTTGAAGAGCAACCGGTTTTGTAAACCAAGATTGAACGTATGAGTGCGCAAGCGTTTTTTGATTTGCTCGGTCAGTATCCCCTGATTATACTCGGATATTTTGTGCTGATGCCCTTGATTGCTGCGTCACTCGGTGTTTTTGAACAGGACGCGGACGGCCCACGGAGCCTCCTCGATTACATCTATTCCACACTTATCTATCTGGTTGCTATGCCAGGTATCATCTCCGCTGTATTGATCGCTTATTCACTTTTTATAGTCCGCGTGAATCTTCTGCAGGTTGATTTTCTGATCTACTTTCTGCCAGTGATCTCCATGGGGGTTACTTTTTACCTGATTGCCAGAAAGACGGATTTTGATCGACTGCCAGGATTCGACCGGTTATCCGGCCTGATGATGTTGATAGGGCTATCCTTTCTGATCGTCCTGATTATCTTCAAGTTACGTATATTTGTCGGCTTCTTTGCTTCTATCGAGAGTTTTCTGTTGCTGGGACTACTCCTGTTTGTGTTGTTCAGGCTGGCAACAAAGAAGTTTTTCGGGCAATAACAATCCTCCGGCAAAGCCGGAGGTATTTCGATCGGGAGCCCCTCAAAG
>CAZNFE010000266.1:0-4996 GCA_964571945.1 uncultured Pseudomonadales bacterium | reverse complement strand
AAATCGAATAGCACTGGGCGATTTGGCAGCCATCGTTGCAGCCATTGCCAGTGACGTGTCCAGTGGGGTTTCACTGATTTGCGTCACGATTCCCAATTCAGAGGCTTCAACGGCGTCGAAAATACGGCCCGTGAAGGTCAATTCCTTGGCAATATCAAGCCTGACAAGATCACGCAAGGTCTGGGTGATACTGCAATCGGGGATCAGCCCCCATTTGATTTCCATGACCGAGAATCTGGCATCGGGAGCAGCGATGCGAATGTCTGCACCCATGGCTATCTGGAATCCTCCGCCGTAGGACACGCCGTGAAGTGCTGCAATAACCGGTACCGGGATATCCTTCCAGACCATGCCCGGACGTTGTGCTGCATTCTCCGGCTTGTTGCTCGGAGGTGCTCGACGCTCCACTGGCTTCCTATCTGATTCACCGGCCATGCCGCGAAAGCCGGAAAAATCAAGGCCAGCACAGAAACCACGGCCATTACCGGATAAAACCACCGCACGAATCGACTTGTTATCGATCAGAGATTCGCCGGCTTCACTAATGGCATCGAACATCTCCGGTGACAAGGCGTTGTACTTATCCGGTCGATTCAGGCGCACATCTGCGACGCCTCCGGCATCAATATCGATGGTAACGAGATCAGTCATGGGGTACTCCTGTGCATGGAAAAATTGAGTCAATAACAATCCTCCGGCAAAGCCGGAGGTATTTCGATCGGGAGCCCCTCAAAGGGGCTGATGATCGATGAAAGCGAACAGATCGCAGCATAACATGTGAAATTTAAATCGGGGACAGTTTACCTATTTCCTTCGGAATTAAGTAAACTGTCCCCGATTTAAATTTCCCGATTTAATTTTCGAGGGAATCAATATGGCTCGAAGTTCGTGGAAACTGCATCACGTCGGTATACCCGTTAAAGATCTGGATAAATCGCTGGCTGCCTACAAGTCACTGGGGATAGCATCGTTTCAGCCGGAGTTTTTAATCGATAGCAGCCTAATCGAAGAGTATCTGGTGTATGGCAAGACACCGGACCCGGTAGTCAAAACCAGGGGAGCCATGGGAAATATCGGGCCACTCGGTATCGAACTGCTGCAGCCTGTTTCCGGGAACACTGTCCATAAGGAATTACTGGACAGCACGGGGGAAGGCATTGGCCACATAGCCTACACGGTGGAAAACCTGGAGCAGGAGGCAGCCGAGATGGTTGCGCAGGGGATCCCGATTATTCTCAGTATCAGACATAAGGGTCAAACCACACCCGGAGCGATTTATTTTGATACACGAAACAAGCTGAGCAAACTGATCATAGAACTGATACAGGCGCATTGAGCGGGCGTTGAATTTTCGGGCCGCTCTCCTTGCTCGATCGGGATTAACATCACATACTGCAATCAATTCGTATTTGAACACGTTGGTTCATCTCACCAAAATACAATTTTATCCAGCATGCCGAATCACCCTGATGCACAGGAGGTCAGTTATGCACCGCCAGATTTTTACTTTTATTGCTCTGTTGTTTATTTCGCTCGCCAACTTTGCTGAAGACCGATTGCCTGAGAAAAAACCCGATGTAGATGCGCAAAAAAGTATCGAGAGCCAGTTTGACAGATCACTCAAGCCCGATGATCTGCGCGAATGGATGCAGCACCTGAGCGCCAGGCCGAATCATCTGGGTTCGGATTATGGTAAACAGAATGCAGATTACATTGCCGGGCAGTTCCGTGATTGGGGTTTTGAAACGGAGATTGAAACCTATTATGTGCTGTTTCCTACACCCAAATCCCGTCTGGTAGAAATGATTTCACCGACGCATTTCAAAGCATCCCTGGAAGAACCGGCACTACCGGAAGATGCCACTTCAAACCAGAAGGACGAACAGTTACCCACCTACAACGCATACTCGATTGACGGTGACGTGACCGCGGAACTGGTGTATGTGAATTACGGCATCCCGGAAGACTATGAAGTGCTGGCGCGGTATGGCATTAGTGTCGAGGGGAAAATTGTGCTCGCCAGGTACTATGGCTCCTGGCGTGGGATCAAGCCGAAAGTGGCTGCAGAGCATGGAGCAGTTGGGACCATCCTGTTTTCTGATCCTGCCGATGATGGGTTTACCCGTGGCGATACCTATCCGATTGGTGGATTTCGAAGTTCGGAGAGTGTGCAGCGCGGCTCGGTGATGGATATGCCGCTCTATCCTGGTGATCCGCTCACGCCAGGTATTGGATCAACCAGGAAGGCAAAACGACTCAAAATAAGCGAAGCGCCGACACTGACAAAAATTCCTGTCCTGCCGATATCCTGGGCAGATGCCAAACCGCTTTTAGCCGCGTTAACCGGGCCATTTGCGCCAGCCAAATGGCAGGGTGCGCTGGAAATCCCGTATCACATAGGACCCGGTCCAGCCAGGGTACACCTGAAAGTAGCCTCGAACTGGGATACAGTGGCATTGCATAATGTGATCGCCAGGATGAAGGGAGCGGTATACCCTGATCAGTGGGTAATTCGTGGCAACCATAAGGATGCCTGGGTGAATGGGGCTGCGGACCCGATGTCAGGGGTGGTTGCCATGCTGGCGGAAGCCAGGGGATTGGGTGCATTAGCTGCCAGTGGATGGCGTCCCAAACGTACTGTTATCTATGCCGCCTGGGATGGTGAAGAACCAGGATTACTCGGTTCTACCGAATGGTCCGAACACCATGCGAAGGAATTACGTGACAAAGCAGTTGCCTATATCAATTCCGACTCGAACAGTAATGGTTTTTTACGGGTGGGTGGTTCTCATTCACTGGAGCAACTGGTTAATGACGTAGCCAGTGAAGTTCATGATCCGGAGGTGGATGCCAGTGTGTTAGCCAGAGCGAAGGCATGGCTCCTGATCAATGGTACGGATCAGCAGAAATCCGAGTCAGCAGACAGACCAAATCTCAGAATTGCGCCATTGGGATCCGGTTCTGACTATACGAGCTTTTTACAACATCTGGGTATCGCCTCCCTGAACCTTGGGTTCGGTGGCGAAGGAGAGTACGGGGTGTATCACTCCGTTTATGATTCTTTTGATCACTACACACATTTTATGGATAAGGATTTCCGATATGGAGTAGCCCTGGCGCAGACCGCCGGAAGACTAACGTTGAGACTGGCTGATGCAGATCCATTGCCATTCAAGTATGGTGGTTTTGTGGATAATCTGGCGGAATACATTAAGGAAGTGGAAACCCTGACTGATGACATGCGTACAGAAACCGTCAAGATGAATTCACTCATCGATGGGAATGTTTTTAACCTGCTCCAGAATCCTGCCAAACCTGTCGGCGTACCAGAGAAAAAGGAGCCGGTGCCCTATATAAGCCTTTCCGGCATCAAGAATGCGCTGGTCCAGTTACAGCAGATCGAACCGGAATTACAGCGATTGATATCCGGTACGGATTTTTCGAAGCTCAGCAAACGGCAACGAAGAAGGGTCAATAAAGAAATGTATCTTGCTGAAAGAGCATTGACTGATGAAAAAGGATTGCCGCGACGACCCTGGTACAAGCACTATATCTATGCGCCTGGATTCTATACCGGCTATGGTGTGAAAACACTGCCTGGTATCAGAGAAGCCATCGAGCAGAGAAACTGGGCGGAAGTGACCGAGCAGGAAGCAGTGACAGCCCGGGTTATCAATAACTATGCATTACATCTAAAGAGCCTGGCCGACTATTTAAGGAAACCATAACAATCCTCCGGCGAAGCCGGAGGCTATCGCTTTCAAAATGCCATAGAGTACACAGAACAATCAGTATACCTGTTCGAGGTATGCTGGTTTTCGAGTACAGTTAAGAGGTTATGCTAGCTTTTGCGCGGTTTGCTGCCGATGGAAATATGCTTTGGTCCAGCCATGTTTTGCTGACCGCTGATACCTGAATCGATGTAATTGATCTCTCCACCATTCCCCAGAAAAGCTGCAGTTTGCTCTTCGATGGATTGGGATGTTTCTGATGCGTTTGGTTGCTTCTTCTTTGCAGCTGCTCTTCTTGGTTTAGCTGCCATACTTGACCCTTCATATTTGAATTAAGCAGTTATTATACATGAAATCGGCATCGAATGCTCGCTGGCGATCGGCAGGGCATGGATATTCGGTGTGCCAGGCTGCTAAACAAATGCAGTAAGTGGCTCGATGGTCTCGTGGTTTCTGAATCCCTGCGATGTCAATTGATGGATGGAAGCGGTAACGTTGCCGTCACCAATCTCGATAAATCCAAAGGTTCCGTATCGCAACTGTTTATTGTGCGGCAATGTCGGTGATCCGGGGTTGACATACAGCACACCATCGATCGAATGCAGTGCCTCCATGTGGGTGTGTCCGTATACCACGACCTGCGGAATTACCTCGAAATTTCGTTTTAGAGACTTCTCTAAAGCACGGGCTGATCTTCTCTCCGGCGACGGGAAACGATGTATTAAGCCGATTTGAACTCCCATAAAGTCGAGCAGCCATGAATCTTGTAGCCTTTCATCCTGCAGACCAGCATCTCCGTTCCCGCGCGCAACGTAGGTCGGGGCCAGGTTGCTGAGTTGTTCCACGATTTCCAGCGTATGCAGGTCTCCTGCATGCAGGACATAGTCCGTGCCTCTGAATGCTTCCAGAGCCTGTGGCCAGAGTGCTCTCTGTGAGCCTGGCATATGGGTATCTGAGATAAGACTTATGCGCATAACACTAATTCGCTAATGCAGAATCCTGAGCGCAACCGAACCGGCTGGTTCGGTGCATGTGCGGAGTTCTGCTATTGATTTCCGTACGCCAGCCACCTAACGGACCGGTCGAATATACCAGACGCGAGTGCAGATTACTCAAGTTGCCTGAGAAAACTGAAGCTGCTAGGGTAACTGATGCATTGTCAGGGAACTATCCATATCGAATAGTTTCGAATGTCGCCGATATATCTGTACACAGAGGAGGGATTTCACTATTAGTATCAGGGTTGAATTTCATTTTGATTTCGG
>CAZNFE010000265.1:0-5006 GCA_964571945.1 uncultured Pseudomonadales bacterium | reverse complement strand
AATGTCGGCGAGAGCAGAACTCGCCAGTTTTGTGGGCGGGCCACGCGGTCAGTCGCAAGGAATACGATTATTCCAAAGACGTCGGCTACCAACTGGGCTTGCGCAACATGGATATTGCATCCGGATGTGGCCCGGGGGCGATGAAGGGTCCTATGAAGGGAGCTGCTGTGGCACATGCCAAGCAGCGCAAGCGATATCGACGTTATATCGGCATCTCGGAACCAGGTATTATTGCCACCGAACCACCCAACGCAATTGTGAACCAACTGGTTGTGATGCCCGATATTGAAAAAAGGCTGGAAGCATTTATCCGCCTGGGACATGGGGTACTGGTATTTCCCGGCGGTCCGGGTACGATTGAGGAAATTCTCTATCTGCTGGGTATCCTCAGTCACGGATCAAATTCCTCCGTTTCCTTTCCACTGATATTCACCGGCAATGCTGAGAGTAGTGATTATTTTTCCGAGCTGGATCTTTTTCTGAGAACTACCCTGGGCGACAACATCGCTGAACTGTATGAAATAATCATCGACGATCCAACCAGGGTAGCAATCCGTATGTCTGAACAGATGCAACAGGTTCGAAAATCACGCATTCGCCATCGGGATGCGTTCTATTTTAATTGGCGCCTGAAGATTCCGATTGATTATCAACTCCCTTTCGAACCGACCCATGAGAATATGTCAGCACTTGACCTATCATCAGGGCAAGAACGCTATCACGCAGCCGCTAACCTCCGAAAGGTCTTTTCAGGAATTGTCGCAGGGAATGTAAAACACGAAACGATACAGCGCATTGAGGAGCTGGGACCTTTCGAACTGCGCGGTGACCCGGCGTTACTACAACCAATCGATGTGCTTCTGAGGGTCCTGATCGCACAAAAGAGAATGAAACTGGATGGAGCTGGTTACCAGCCCTGCTACCGAATCATGCCAGAATAATAACCATCCTCCGGCAAAGGCGGACTGATTTCGCTTCCACTCATCGGGGATTCACTGTCAGGCAGTATCCCCTAAATCCTGATCTTGGCCCACAACCGGGTTCGCCAGAAGTATGCAAAGATTACAGATTGCAGGGCACGATAACCAAACTGATGCATGCACCAGACACCAAGCAGACCATACCCGGCCCATGGTCCAATCAGGTAGGCGCCGGGCAACAGCCAGAACCACTGGCTATACAAATTCACATAGGTAACGCGGCGCACATCTCCTGCACCATTTAACATGCTCGCCAACATGTAACCAACCCCGTTAATCATAATCATCAGTCCGAGAATGCGTGCGGGTAGCCTGGCGATATCCAGGGTTGCCGGGTCATGGATCCAGATACTTAATATCAGATCAGGTACCAGCCAGAATGGCAGCCCCAACAAGCCCATACCGAGTACGCCTATCTTGATCACATCGTAGGCCCAGTTGGATGCATCATCAACATCCTTGGCACCTAGCGCCTGACCAACCAGTGTCGCACCCGCTGTCCCGAGACCCCAGGCTGGCAGCCCAACCAGATTGATGAAGTTGATGAGCACGCTGTACGCGGCCAGTTCCATGGTGCCAGTCAAACCAACAATCCGGTACATCAGTGTTAGCGCAGTGCTGTCCAGCAGTTGCTGGGTAGCCGCCGGTATGGCCAGTTTCAGGACACTTCCGATTTCATCCCGGGCGGGAAATCTCTTCAGAAAACCAAACTCCAGACCAAATTTAAAGCCAAGTCTGGTGTACAAAATGACACCCACAACCGAAGATAATGCGGTGCCCAAACCTGCTCCTTCGACACCCATTTCCGGTGCGCCAAAATTTCCAAAGATAAACATATAATTGAACAGTACATTGGACAGGTGCATGGTAATGGTTGCTTTCATATAGATTCTGGATAAATCAATCGCATTCCAGAAACCATTACAAGCACTCACGATGCCGACGAACACGCCTTGCACAATCAGCCAACGCAAGTAAGGTACAGCGTTCTGTATCACTAGTGGATCAGAATTCAACCAGGGCACCAGGTAAGGCACCAGAAAATACAGAATCGTTGAAAGCAGTGGCGCGGTTGCCAGGACGAGCAGCAACCCGGCATTCAGATAGGTACCGCACTCCTCTGGTTGCCCTTCACCTTTACGCCTTGACGCGGTGGCCTGGACAGCGATGCTTAAACCCCAGAAAATCCCAAGATAAATATAGGCAGCGAAACTGGATATACCAACGGAGGCAAGCGCGACATTTCCTAACACGCCAACCATGGCGGTATCTACCAGCCCCATCACGACCATGGATACCATGCCGCCGATGATCGGTAGTCCCAGCGTCAGGATACGCTGCAACCGATCTGCAGGAATGCCGATTAGCATAACTTCACGAACTCGATCAGGGTTTGACTTGCATCAATTGAAAGAAAATTCCACAACTCCATACACCAAGCCACACCTCTGCACCCATCTCTCGTTCAACCGCCGCATCGACCAATTGATAGAATACACTTCTGGCCAGACGGGCTTCCAATCGGTCCCTGATCAGAATATAGGGCGATGGTTCCTCGGTCTCAGCATTTGTCTCCAGGCGAAATGGATGCGCATCATCCATTCGCACTTCATCGGCAACATTGGTTGTAAAGCTGATCTGTTGTGATTCATTATCGCCCGTGATTTCCATCAGTATTACCTGAAAGGGTACATCCTCAACTTCAATTTGACACTTTTCAACGGGGGTTACCAGGTAATAACGATCGTCAGCTTCCCTGCGCAACACCGAGGAGAATAGTCTCACCATCGCCGGACGATTTATTCGTGTTCCTTCGTGGAACCAGTTTGAATTCCGATCAATTCTCATATCGATCGGGCGGGATTCCTCAGGATGCCACCGGTGGATCGGGGGGAGCGCCTTGCCTTCGTACTTGCCTAATTCTTTAAGCAGTGAATATGGTGCGTCAGGCTGCAAGGCTGTTCTCCTATCCGCAAATTGATCAGCCGCCAATAAATTTCATGACGGTGACTTCGCCCCTGAACGAATAGTCCTGCTTGTCCGCAAGTGCCGCCGTGAGCATTTTTTGAAGTTGGGGCAATGCGATGTAAGGGGGTTGATCCAACAGATCAGCTATGTAGTGCCGATTAGCACTGCTCAGGCAACCATACAGATAACCGGATGATGACAGGCGAAGGCGGGTACATGCAGCACAAAATGGTTCACTTTCATTGGCGATGATTCCAAACACTCCCTTGCCTGGAATTTCAAATCGTACCGATGTGGAATCATGCGGTGCACTGATACGTACAAAATCGTATTTCTGCCCGATGAGTTCAAGTATCGTATCCATGGACATATAATTGGCCTGGAAATCATTACTATGATTCAGGTGCCCCATGCGCATCAGCTCGATGAAGCGAATTTCCATGTTTCTTTCCAGGCAATAATCAAGCAGTGGCACTAACTCTGAGCCGTTCTGCGTAAGCATGGGAACCGTATTGACCTTCACCTGAATTCCCGCATCAAGCATGCATTCGATACCTTCCTGCACGGTGGCCAGATCACCGCTTCTGGCGATCTGCCGAAAGCGCAGAGGATTGATGGTATCCAGGCTGATGTTGATCCGCTTTACACCCGAATCAATGATCGCGGCACTTTTCTGCTTCAGGAACTGACCATTGGTGGTCAGGCTGACGTCCTGTAACGGCAGTTTCATTACGGCTTTGAGGAAAGGTTCGAATTTGCGGCTCAGCAGGGGTTCCCCCCCGGTAATTCGAACCCGGTCGATACCGGCTGTATCCATCAAATACTGAACACCACGGATCAGGGCCTCCGCTGACAATTCATTCTTCGCTTTCTGCAGCCGCTGGCCGTTCGGCACACAATAGGTGCACGCATAATTACATGCAGCCGTTAAGCTGACTCGCAGATTTCTGAATCTTCGGCCTTTCTTATCAAGTATCACGCGTATTATTCCAGACCTGGTTTCCCGGGAAGGTCTTGATTATCTCATGATTTGTTGTACCGTGCACCAAAGCCGTGTACCAAAGAATAGTATCTGTGCATAATCGGGTACTGATTCATACCGGAACTTTCATGGGTATCATCAATTTCATCACGCAACCAATGGTTAATTGGTTGAATCACAAACGTTCTCCACGTTCTGTACCTCTGAGCGATTTTGAGCGGATTCGCCGTGAGATAAAGCAGTGTGATGTACTCCTGATCGAGGGAAGATCACGTGTCAGTGATGTCATTAAGATGGTTACGCAGAGCGCCTGGTCCCACGCAGCCTTGTATCTGGGGCGACTGCACGATATTGACGATCCTGAGCTAAGACAACTGGTTAACAGATACTATCAGGGCGATCCAACAGATCAACTGATTATCGAAAGTGAACTCGGGCAAGGCACCTCCATAAGACCCCTAGATGTCTACGGAAAGGACCATATGAGAATTTGCCGACCAGCCGGCCTGGAGTATCAGGATTCCCAGCGGGTAATACGCTATGCAGTCAGCCGGGTAGGTACAGATTATGATGTCAGGCAGGTTATCGACCTGGCGCGGTTTTTGTTTCCGTGGTTTATGATGCCAAAGCGATGGCGTTCATCACTGTTTAGCCGCAGACCGGGTCGATCCACTCGCACGGTTTGTTCAACCATGATCGCAGAATCATTCGGCTTCGTACAGTTTCCTATATTGCCGCTGGTAAAAAAGCAGGGGGATGACGAAAGTGTCCAATTATTCCAGCGCAATCCGAAGCTCTGTACTCCGAGCGATTTCGATTACTCGCCCTATTTCGAAATCATCAAGTACCCGTTTCTTGATTTCAGCCATCACCATAGTTATCACCTGCTGCCCTGGCAAGGTAATGCCAGATTGCAGGGCGAAGAGTCGGAGCTATATCTGCAAGATGATCAGAAAAATTCCAGGGCAGAAGTAGATGACGCAATTGAACAAGCGCTATTGAGTCCCGAAGATGCCCTGTCAACTGTTGAGCAGGCAGAAGAACGTGATGTAAGCGATCGGCAACAGCATCATCCC
>CAZNFE010000264.1:0-5023 GCA_964571945.1 uncultured Pseudomonadales bacterium | reverse complement strand
CCGGGACAAATCGTAGTTTGTATTGAATGGATGCAAAGGAGAGGTGATTAATGGCCCCAGTGCGGATGTATTGGTGGTGGCCGCAAGCACTGCCGGTGAGCAGCGGGATGAAGACGGCATCACGTTGGTTTTGCTCGTTGCCGGTGCCGATGGAGTGACAAAAAGAGATTATCCAACAGTGGACGGATTGCGCGCATCGGAAGTGGATTTGACTGACGTTCGACTGACCGGGGAAGATGTGCTGGGTGAGGTGGACAAAGGGCTGCCATTGCTGGAATCCGTCATCGACGAGGCGATTTTGGCCATTGGTTCAGAAGCCGTTGGCGGTATGGAAATCCTGTACAAAACGACCGTGGAATATTGCAAAACGCGCGAGCAATTCGGTCAACCCATCGGTAAGTTCCAGGTGCTGCAACATCGCATGGTGGACATGTTCATGGAGTACGAGCAAACCAAGTCACTGATGTATATGGCAGCCATGCGAATGGATGAAAGCAGGGACCAGGAAGCGAACAAGGCAATTTCTGCATTTAAAGTTCAGGTTGGTAAAGCCGGGCGATTCATCGGGCAGAGTGCCATCCAGTTGCATGGTGGAATGGGTATGACTGACGAGTTGAATGTTGGTCACTATTTCAAGCGCCTGACCATGATAGACACAATGTTTGGTAATACCGATTATCATCTGAAAAAATTCGGTACTCTATGACAGTTGTCAGAGCCTGGATTGAATCTGATCGCTGCCGGAGTGTGTCTTGTAGGAGATAAAAAGCACGGGAGATAAAAAATGGCCGATGCGCCCGATTGGTTTTGGGAAGCCGTTGATATCAAGCCGATGGCTCATATTGTTGAGGTCCAGGATTGTGACATCAATTATCAGATCTGGGGTGAGTCCGGCAAGCCGGGGCTGTTATTTGTACATGGTCATAATGCGCATTCTCACTGGTGGGACTTTATTGCGCCTTCATTTCTGAATGAATACTCGGTTGCCGCACTGGATTTGAGCGGCATGGGCGATAGCGATCACCGGGATGTGTATTCGCCTGAGATCTATGCAGAAGAGATCCGCACAGTTGCAGATAAGGCCGGATTCGGGCCCGATGCAATAATAGTCGCTCATAGCTTCGGTGGTTTTATGGCGACCCGCACGGTCAATCGGTTCCCCGGTCTTTTCAAGGGGCTGGTGTTGGTAGATAGCGGCGTGCGCAGTCCGGAGGATGAAAAGCCCCAGGAAGTTGAACGGTGGAACAAACCGAAAGTATATCCAAGTGCTGAAATTGCCAGATCAAGATTTCGACTGCAACCGCCACAGCCTTGTGAAAACGATTATATCGTAAATTACCTCGCGCACCATTCTGTAGAACGCATAGATGAAGGTTGGGTTTGGAAGTTTGATGAAGAGTTATCCTCTCGTATCCAGGGTAAAGACAGCCTGGAGGAGGATTTCAGGAACAGCCGCTGTGAGATCGCATTGATTTATGGCGAGCAGAGTGAATCATTCAGTAAGAGCAGCGCCGATTATATGCAGTCACTACGAGAAGATCTGACCGTGATTCCCATCGCCAATGCCCGGCACCATCTATTTCTGGACCAACCGCTGGCGTTTATCGATGCCCTGAAGTCCATATTAATCAACTGGTAGTGCATCGGCGAAAAAAGGGGCAGGTCACTTTCATGACCTGCCCCTTTTCTGTGCTTTAACAAGCCTGTATAAAAAATGCAGCCTAATTGATCGACTCAAATAATCCGGCTCCACCCATGCCACCACCAATGCACATGCTCACGATGCCGTACTTCTTGTTACGTCGACGCAATTCACGCACGATGTGACCGGTAAGACGAGAACCTGTCATGCCGAATGGATGGCCAATAGAGATGGCCCCGCCATTGACATTATAGATTTCCGGGTCGATTCCCAGCGTATCCCTGCAGTACACACATTGTGATGCAAAGGCTTCATTGAGCTCAACAAGGTCAATGTCATTCAGGCTGAGTCCGGTTGCTTTCAGCAACTTGGGAATAGCGAATACGGGACCGATACCCATTTCATCTGGTTCACAGCCAGCGACCGTAAAGCCTCTGTAGTAAGCCATGGGTTCCAGACCCAACTGCTCCGCTCGCTCAGCGCTCATGACCAGAGTCATTGAAGCACCGTCTGATAGCTGGGAAGCGTTACCGGCAGTCACAGTACCGTTTTCCTCGAATGCAGGCGGCAAACTGGCAAGACCCTCCAGGGTAGTCTGTGGCCGGTTGCACTCATCTGAGGTAACGGTTCCTTCGATGGTTTCTGTTGCGCCGGTTTTCTTGTCAATCAGCTTCTGCCAGGGCACTGTCATGGGCACAATTTCATCATCAAAGAGTCCTGCTTGTTGCCCCGCTGCAGTGCGGCGCTGGCTTTCCAGCGCAAATTCATCCTGATATTCGCGCGCGATGTTGTAGCGCCGCGCCACGACTTCAGCCGTGTTACCCATGGCCATAAAAATATCGGGTGATTTCTGTAGCAGGACCTTGTTGGGCGCACTCTTCCCGGGTTCAGATCTGGGTCCGGCAGAAATGGATTCAACCCCGCCGGCGATCATGATTTCTGAACATCCGCTGCCTATCTGGGTCGCGGCAAAGGATATGGAGTTCAGGCCAGATGAGCAGGCCCGGCTAATCGTCGAACCGGGTACGGTAATTGGCAATTGCGATAATACAACCGCCAATCGGGCCAGGTTGCCACCCTGTTCGCCAGTTTGTCCGGCGCAACCCACAATCACATCATCAACTTCAGCCGGGTCTATGCTGGAATTTCGGGACAGCAAACTGTCGATACAATGTGCAACCATATCGTCAGGTCTGGTCAGGTTGAAAGTGCCTCTGAAGGACTTCGCGAGTCCGGTTCTTACACTGTCTATCACCACCACATCACGCATACTCATATCTCCAATAGTCAATAATTCACTTATACATGTTCTAATCGTTCACGTATCTCAGTACAAATTCCAAAGTCTCACAATTGAACCTGCCGCTCTGGCCGATTAATGATCGACTTCTTCTGTTGGCCAATTCATGAGTTCCCTGATCGGGAACTCATTGAAAAATCGTCGATTCCCGCACTCGACCTCAGTTCTTGATTCTTGAGGGAAAGTTATTGTGCACTCATTGAGCATTCTGCTCAAGTCTTAATCTCCAGCTTCGAGTCGATTATTGATATATCATCCGGAGCAGGTTTTGTAGTCCATAATGTTGCTAAATGAAGAGAGGTGAGGGCTAATGACAAAGTACATTCTTTCCATAGACCAGGGGACGACCTCAAGTCGGGCCATATTGTTCAATCAACAGGCTGAGATAGCAGGCATCCAGCAGCAGGAGTTTACCCAGTATTTCCCTCAGGACGGCTGGGTTGAGCATGAGCCGGAAGAAATTTGGCAGACTACCATCACAGTCATCCGGGATGTGCTTGATCAACACGGCCTCACGGCTGCAGATATTGCTGCAGTCGGTATCACCAACCAGCGCGAGACGACCATCCTTTGGGATCGGGATACCGGGAAACCGGTGTACCCGGCAATCGTCTGGCAAGACAGACGAACTGCTGAATATTGCGAGGAACTCAGGCAGCAGGGGCTCGAAGCCCTTGTCAAAGACCATACCGGCCTGCTGCTGGATCCATACTTCTCAGCGACCAAGGTGAAATGGATACTGGACAATGTAGCGGGTGTGCGGCAGCGGGCTGAAGCAGGTGAAATACTCTTCGGTACGGTCGATAGTTTTCTGCTCTGGCGCTTGAGTGCAGGCAAATGTCACAAAACTGATGCTACCAATGCTTCTCGCACCATGCTGTTCAATATCCATGAGCAACAATGGGATGAGCAACTGTGCGAAATATTGAATATTCCCATGGCTATGCTGCCGGAAGTGGAAGACAGCAGCGCTGATTTTGGCATGGTGGACGCGGGCTTGTTTGGTGTCGAAGTTCCTGTCACCGGAATTGCAGGAGATCAGCAGGCAGCACTGATCGGACAATGTTGTTTTGAGAAAGGCATGACCAAGAGCACGTATGGCACTGGCTGTTTCATCATCATGAACACCGGTGAACGTGCGTTGGAATCCGAAAACAGGTTGCTCACCACAGTTGCTTATCGACTCAATGGCAAGACGGTGTACGGTATTGAAGGCAGCATTTTTGTTGCAGGTGCAGCGGTTCAATGGTTGCGGGATGGGTTGCAATTGATCGCCCATGCATCGGACACCGAGCAGATAGCGGCACAAACAAGAGATTCCACTGGTGTCTATATGGTACCCGCTTTTACGGGATTGGGAGCACCTTACTGGGATCCTGATGCACGGGGAGCCATACTGGGGCTTACCCGGGATACGGGCAGCAATGAAATTGTGACTGCGACGCTGCAGTCTGTTTGCTATCAGACGCGCGACTTACTTGAAGCAATCAGGAGAGATGGCGCAGCACCGACTGTGTTACGAGTGGATGGCGGTATGGTAAGTAATAACTGGCTCACCCAGTCGCTAGCCGACACACTTGAAGTGCAGGTGGACCGACCCGTGATTACGGAAACGACGGCGCTTGGTGCCTGTTATCTGGCCGGATTGAGGATCGGTTTTTTTGACTCGTTGCAGTCACTGCAATCCATGTGGAAACTGGATCGAAGTTTCACTCCGGCAATGGCAAGCGGCCGCAGCGCAGAACTTTATCAGGGCTGGCTCGATGCGGTTGCCAGAGTCAGAAGCAACGAGTGAGCGCGGGTTCGTTATACATCCTCGATTTGATCAGCGGGACGCAGGAAGAAATTACATCTCCGTTACATTCCAGTTACATCTACTCACACACGGACAATGTGCCCACGGGTAAAATAACGCGTGGAATTACCTAGGTGTGACAGGTATCTCACCCGGAATAAGAGTGACTGAAAGCGTGGCAACGAGCTTCCCCAATGGATCATAGCGTGCATACGATGCAACAATTACGTGTACATCGTGCCTGCGTGCTCGGTGCCGGATTGTCAGTCTATATGCTGGTCTGTGC
>CAZNFE010000263.1:0-5023 GCA_964571945.1 uncultured Pseudomonadales bacterium | reverse complement strand
GCAGTGATCTAGATAGCATGACAAGTGAGCACGCGGACTGGCTGACTAATCTGCCTGCCATGGTCCGGTTGGGTGACAAACTGCTCATCCATGCCGATGCACTGCTCTATATAACGCTCGGGCACAATATAAAGAGCGTCAATGATGCATTTAAACGAGTGCTGTTATCCCCTGATGTCGCTACATGGATGCCAATACTCAGCGAATTCAGTAATCGCAAGGCGTTCTCGGAGCTTTCCATCACCGGCACCAGGCGAGCGCAATCACTGTTGAAGTATTTTGGTGGAAAACAAATCATTCACGGACACACACCTATCAGCTTCGCCAGAAATATTTCACCAGGCGATGTATCGTCGCCCTGGTGTTATGCCAGTGACCTCTGCCTCAATGTCGATGGTGGTATTTATCTGGGGGGAGACGGATTTATTTATCAATTTGAAATCCCCAGGCAACAGCCCGGAGAATAAACAAGGCCAAACAGCCCATAACGGCTAGTTCACCGGGTTTACCAGGGACGTAAGGACATGGTCTTCCCACTGACCATTGATCTGCAGATATTCCTTCGCGTGGCCTTCGATTACAAAACCCAGGCGCTCAAGTACCCGGGCACTGCGGCCATTGGATGGCATATAATTTGCCATAATTCGATGCAGACCAACTGCCTGGAACATGTAGTCAATAGCAGCCTTCAGTGCTTCCCCCATGATCCCCTGACCCTGCTTCTTTTCTGCCAGTGAGTATCCGAGTTGACAGGCAAGAAACGTCCCTCTCTGGATGAAGGTAAAGTTGCATGCTCCATAAACTTCGCTCTCATCAAGATCCATGATCACCAGGCAGACACTGTGACCTTCTCGAAACTCTCGTATCAGATATCGCAGCTGGATCTCCCAGAAACCCAGTGTATAGAACTCTGCAGGTCGCAGCGGCTCCCATGGCTTCAGGAACAACCTGTTCTCCCTGCGATAATTGAGCATCAAAGCTGCATTGTGTGGTTCCAACAATTTGAGCGTGAGCCTTTCCGTCTTGATCAGTGGTAGTGATGGCTT
This sequence comes from uncultured Pseudomonadales bacterium, assembly GCA_964571945.1. GTDB lineage: Bacteria > Pseudomonadota > Gammaproteobacteria > Pseudomonadales > Azotimanducaceae > JASJXV01. The sequence goes on along the minus strand of CAZNFE010000263.1, from coordinate 3,977 downwards.
TTTCATACAAGTAACTATATATCACCTGTCCTCACAACGCTTGTCGCTGGTGATGAAACCCGGATCTGTACCATGAAAGCATTTGCTCGACATTTCGGTCAGATTCCTTAGAAGATGTTATATTGACGCAAATTTGACGGAGCATATCGATGGCATCAAAATCCGCGAGCACGCTCGTCCTGATCATACTGCTAACTACTGCTGCAGCAGCTACCGGCGCGGGTTGGGCACCCGACTTTCCAATCGGTTCAAGAATGATTTCTATCAACGCCCTGGATCAACATGAACAGCCACGCAATTTCGAAAATTTGAAGGGTGCTAAAGGGCTGCTGTTGCTATTCAATCGCTCCACAACCTGGTGAAAATACTGTAAAAAACAGCTCGTGCAGCTATCAGAAAATCAGGCCAAATTTGCAGATCTGGGTATTGAGGTGGCCACCATGACGTATGAACCGCCATCCACCACTATAAAATTTTCTACCGCCCAAAATATTAAATATCCGATACTCTACGATGAGCATGCCAGGCATGTCCTCGCCCTGGGAATTTTGAATACCGATTATGGTCCGGATCACTCTGCCTACGGGATACCAAATCCCGGTATCCTGCTCATCGATGCCAATGGCATCATTCGAGCCAAATTCTTCAGAACCCGATATCAGGACAGGCCTCAGTTTAGTCAGATCCTGGAGGCAGCAGGTCAACTGTAATTTTTCTGGTCCGAATCGCCAGCATGCATCGTGCCGGGTATCCGTTGCGCAGACATGGTATATTATGGGAGTCAGGCTGCCAGGTCCGGATGTCAATGCGCTACTTACTACTCGTAATCTTACTCATCTCATTTGCTGCTCAGGCACGTGAACCCAATTGGTCAGAAGCTGAAGAAGAAAGCATCGCCAATCTGGTCGCGCTCATCAAACTGGATACTTCACAGCCAGAAGGCAATGAGATAAAAGCGGCCGGCTACCTGCAGCGAGTCCTCGACCAGCAGGGTATAGAGTCGACTATTTACGAGTCAGCACCTACCAGAGCAAATATCGTTGCTCGTTTGAAAGGAAATGGTGACCTCGATCCACTATTGTTGCTGGGTCACCTGGATGTGGTTACCGTCGAGCGCGATAAATGGTCCTTTGACCCGTTCTCCGGAACGATCACAGACGGAAAGATTTTTGGGCGGGGATCCGCTGACGATAAGGAAGTGGTCGCCGGTACATTGGAAATACTCTTGTTGCTCAAAAGGCTAGCTATCCCGCTAAAGCGTGATGTGATCTTTCTTGGTGTAGCCGATGAGGAAGGCGGTGGAAAACTGGGAATCACCTATATGGTGGAAAATCACCTGGATGAAATTCGCGCAGCATTCGCCATAAATGAGGGTGGATGGGGTTACATTGACCCTGAGACAGGTGCATATACGCGCTTTAATATTGGTACGGCTGAAAAAACTCCGCGCCGAGCCAGATTGGTAGCCAGCGGGCTGGCTGGACACGGTTCGGTACCGACAACAGACAATCCGATTGGTGTACTGGCACGGGCCGTGGCACGTATTTTTGATACCCCTTTACCCATGCGGCTAAATGCGACCACACGTACCTTTTTCACGCGGCTAGCCGCGACCGCTCCCGCGGCGGAAGCTGAAATCTATCGTGCGATCCTGCAACCCAATCCGTCTATAGAAGCACAAAATCGCCTCAGAGAACTTAACTCCAGCTACTACTCCATGATCAGAACATCCATTTCGCCAACCATCTTCCGGGGCGGATATCAACGCAACGTGATCCCGTCTGAAGCGGAAGCAGTATTAGACATCCGTGCTCTACCCGGCGAGGACCCGGATCAATTATTTGCAGATCTGGCAGCTATTGCCGCAGAGCCCAGCATACAAATCATTCCCATGAAAGTTACCCGGCCGGCACACAACCCTTCACCACTTGACAGTGAACTCTTCGTAACACTGGAAGAAGTGTTAAACGAAAGACACCCCAATGCCATCGTACTTCCCTCGATGAGCACCGGAGCATCGGATTCAGCCCAACTGCGAGCTGCCGGTATTCCGACGTATGGATTTGGTGCAGGTAGTGTTCTTGGAGAACAAACCGGCGTGCACGGAAATGACGAGTTTCTGAGAGTCAATGCTTATTTGGAGTATGTGCACATCCTGTGGGATACTGTTAGTCGTCTGGTAACCGCGGGGTAGTTTACACCCTGAACGGTTTCTGGATCATGTCGTCGTTTAATACTTGCGGGATCATTTTTGCCAATTCATACTAGGAGCCAAAAATATCAGGTCGGCGGCGTAATACCCGGTCACCCAGGAATACCGCAACGATGAAAATTACTTTCTACGGTGTACGTGGATCGATTCCAGCGCCAGGGTACAACACCGCAAAATATGGCGGTAACACCTCTTGCATCTATATCGAGCTTGAGAACGGGCAGGATCTGATTATGGATGCCGGCACCGGTATTCGGCTGCTGGGGGAACGGTTAAAACTGAAAAGCGACACCGTCACTATCCTGTTATCCCATAGCCACTGGGATCATATTCAGGGATATCCGTTTTTTGCACCGATTTATCAGCCGGAAAGACCAATCAGAATCTTTACAACCCTGGCTGACGAAGAAGGCCAGCTGTTTTCACTGTTAGATCAGATGGATGGTGCCAGTTTCCCGGTGGCAGCGAGTGACCTGCCTTCTAATGCAAGCTGGATTTTTAATGATCACACAAAAATATTTTCTGAAGATTCTGTCCGCATGGAGAGAAAAGAACTGAACCATCCTGGCAGTGGCTCCGCCTACAAGCTTATGGAGCAAGGCTCTTCCTGCGCTTATATAACGGACAATGAGCTGTTTCCACCTTATGAAACCGCCACATCCTATGAAGAGTGGGTTGAATTCTGTAAGGGGGTAGATGTACTGATACACGATGCTCAATATCAGGAAGAAGATATGCCACACAAGCATGGCTGGGGGCATTCGCTGGTATCGCAGGTAAGGCAGTTTGCGATCGATGCCGAGGTCAGATCTCTGGTTATGTTTCACCACGACCCGGATCGAACCGATTCCCAGATTGATTTCATCCAGCAGGAAAACGAACAATTTTTTCGCGGCAAACGTGCACCTTCACTGAGCATCTGCGCAGCGGAAGGCATGCAGATTCAGTTAACTCCTCGGCAGCTCGTCGGCGAAGCTACCATCGAAGTCCTTTGAACACAATTTCTTTGGCCATTCGCCGTAACAAAGCTAACAGGTTCCCGCTATGACAGAAGCCGTCTTTTATGAGGATAGTTACCTGCAATCATTGATCAGTGAGGTGACAGAAGTAGATGCTGAATGGATCGGATTAAACCGCACGATCTTCTATCCCCAGGGTGGTGGCCAACCCGGTGACTCGGGGACCTTCATTACCGTCGGTGGTGTAAAACATGCAGTTATTGACACCCGGAAGGGAAACACAGCCGGTTCGATCATCCATCAACTGTGTACCGCTGATCACAACCTGAAGGTTGGTGAGCAGGTCACAACGAAACTGAACTGGGATCGTCGCTATCGACTCATGCGAATGCATACCGGACTGCATGTCATGGCATCTCTGATTCCGGTAATGGTCACCGGCGGTTCGGTGGGCGAACAGAAAAGTCGGCTTGACTTTGATCTGGGGAATTTTCAGATCGATAAGGAAGAACTGAACCGGGGCCTCACGGAATTGATTGCCAAAGCCAGTCCGGTACTCGTCGAATCAATTCGTGAAGAAGAACTGGATCAGAACCCGCAATTGGTCAGGACCATGTCAGTGCAACCGCCACGAGGCACGGGTAGTATCCGCATGATCAGAATTGAGAATATCGATTACCAGCCCTGCGGTGGTACGCACCTGAAGAACATCAGCGAAATTGGGCAAGCGCGGATATCTAAAATCGAAAACAAAGGTAGAAGAAACCGACGCGTACATCTCGTGCTGGACCAATAATGCAGATAAT
>CAZNFE010000262.1:0-5041 GCA_964571945.1 uncultured Pseudomonadales bacterium | reverse complement strand
GGAGGATCCACTAGCACGGTTCCGCTCATGTCGCGTCATTGTGTGACGCGGACTGTCTGGGAACCATGCCTGCCGGAGTGGCATCGCTCGAAGAGGGGAGCCTTGTCAGCGTCAGAATTCTGTGACGAGGGGGGTGCCGGGTTACTGTTTCACCCGGCAGTCATGGACTGGATCTGAAGAGCATATACAGAAAACAATACTGGATTGATAGCTATTCGCTGCAAGTTGAATGGCAGAATTATGCGAGGGAAAAAATAGTGGTTATGAAGTTGATTGGGTATTTGATAACGGGAATTATCGTACTGGCAGCATTTTCTATACCTTCTATTGTGATGGCTGAAACTGACACACCGTGGCGACTTGGCCAGGCATTGGCGTTACCCCCGTGGTTGAGTGTTACTGGCAGCCATCGGACCCGATTCGAGACACTCGACTCGCAGTTTCGTGCCGGTGGTAATGGCGGCGATCAGATTCTGGTCATGCGCACTACCATGAAAGCAGAGGTGCATAGCGGTCACTTCAGCATGGCAGCCGAAGTAATGGATTCCCGCGCGACATTGGATGATAACGGCACTGTGATAAATACCGGCATCGTCAATCCGGCAGAATTGTTACAGGCTTATTTGCAATGGCAGATCACAGATGTGTTTTCCACAGGAAGCACGACGGATGTCCGCATGGGCCGTATCACCATGGATGTGGGTGATCGACGCCTGGTAGCGCGTAACCGGTATCGTAATACGATTAATGCTTTTTCCGGTATCGACTGGCGCTGGCAGAGTAACCAGGGCACACAGATTCGCGCCTTCTACACGTTGCCGGTCAACCGCAAACCCAATACCCGGGCAGAGTTGGCGGATAATGACGTGGAATTTGATGAACAGGATAGTGATGTAAAATTCTGGGGTCTTTATTATGCAACGAAGCTGGGTTGGGGTGATTACGGAGAGCTATTCTATTTTGGCCTCGACGAGAAGGACTCAGCGGATCGACCAACACGCAATCGCGACCTGAGCACGCTCGGTCTTCGCATCTATCGCAAACCGCAGCTTGCACATTTTGACTATCAGTTCGAGTCTGCATTCCAGATCGGTGAATCCCGCACGTCGACTGCAGTGTCGAATATTACCAACCTGGATCATCGGGCAAACTTTCAACATGCAGAGATCGGCTACACTTTCGCCTCACCATGGCACCCGCGATTAATTATTCAATATGATCACGCTACGGGCGATGACAACCCGGCTGATACAGATAACGAACGATTCGATACGCTGTTCGGAGCGCGTCGTTTTGACTTTGGACCAACAGGAATTTACGGGCCGTTTGCGCGCGCCAATCTAAGCTCGCCAGGTATACGATTGCAACTTAAGCCAAGTGGTAACTTCTCCGGTTTTATTGCCTACCGCGGCTATTGGTTAGCCTCTGACACGGATGCCTGGACCACGAGCAAAGTGCGAGATGAGAGTGGCGATACCGGCAGCTTCATTGGCCAGCAGATTGAAGTGCGAATCAGATGGAACCTGCTCCCCAATAGCATCCGGCTGGAAACCGGGATTGCTCACCTGTTTGCTGGTGAATTTATGGACGATGCCCCTGGCAACAGCGGGCAGGGAGATGCTACCTACTTCTATTCACAGGTAAGTTTTAAGTTCTGAGCAACTCGCAACTCATAGCTCACAGCAGGAATCGTTTCTTCGTGGGTCCTGTTATCAACTGAATTCGGCGATCAGCCCGGAAATGGATTGCTTTGCATCGCCGAACAACATGCGCGTGTTCTCTCCGAAAAACAGCGGATTGTCCACTCCTGAAAATCCGGATGCCATGGAGCGTTTCAGAACAAATACCGTACGTGCCTGATCAACATTGATCACCGGCATGCCATAGATCGGACTGTTTTCATCATCCCTTGCTGAGGGGTTTACAACATCGTTCGCGCCAATAACAATGGCGACATCTATATTGCTGATGCGGGGATTAATATCGTCCATTTCAACCAGTTGCTCGTAGGGCACATCTGCTTCAGCGAGTAGTACGTTCATATGCCCTGGCATTCGACCGGCAACCGGATGAATGGCATAACTTACTTCACAGCCATTGTCTTCCAGAATCTTACCCAGCTCCTTGACAACATGCTGGGCTTGCGCAACTGCCATACCATAGCCGGGCACGAAGGCAACATTGGATGCAGCTTCAAGAATGTAGTAAGCGTCCTGTACATTTATCGCCTTCACTTCGCCGGTAATTGCTTTGCCCTGCTTTACAGCACCGAAACCGCTGAATAGTACATTTGCCAGGGATCGATTCATTGCTTTACACATAATGTTCGTCAGGATAATCCCGCTGGCCCCAACCAGCGAACCAGCTACAATCAATATATTGTTATTGATTGCAAACCCGGCCGCACATGCAGCAATACCGGAATAGCTGTTCAGGAGCGCGATGACTACCGGCATATCTGCACCGCCAATAGGGATCACGGCCATAATGCCTAACAAAAGCGCCAGGCCGATAATGGTGAACAGTAAGGGTGATACGGCAGACGGTTCCTGGCAGAACATAACTCCCGTCGTAATAATTGCGAGCAGTAACATTGCATTGACAAAACGCTGGCCCGAAAAAACCACCGCTTTGCTGCCAATCATCTCACTGAGTTTACCGTATGCCACTAAACTACCGGAGAATGTCAGGCCGCCAATTAAGATGGCAAGAAAGATGGTTACAGTGGTTAAAACAGGTACATCAGAGTCATAGAGCGCTACCCAGCCTACGAGCAGACTGGCAATACCGCCGAATCCATTAAACAGGGCTACCATCTCTGGCATCCCGGTCATCTTGACAAGGCGGGCGGCGAGTGCCCCGATTATTCCACCGATTATCATACCGGCAACAATCCACTCAAAGGAGACGATGCCTTCATCGAGTAAGCCTGCAATCACCGCGATCAGCATACCAATAGCAGATAACATATTGCCTCTGCGAGCGGTTGCCGGGTTCCCCAGCATTTTCAGACCAGAGATGAAGAGTATTGCGGAGACGACATAAGCCAGATTTGCAATGATTTCCATACTCATTTTCCGACCTCACTCTTGCTCTTGAACATGGCGAGCATGCGATCGGTTACCAGATAACCGCCGATAACATTGATGGTTGCAAAGGCGACCGCTGCTGTTCCCAGCCAGGTAGCGATCTCAGAGTGAGCTGCTCCGGCAGACATCAGTGCACCAACCAGGGTAATACCTGAGATGGCATTTGCACCTGACATCAAGGGTGTGTGTAAGGTTGCTGGTACTTTCGAAATCAGTTCGAATCCCAGAAATATCGATAGAACCAGGATAAATGTCAGAAATACTAATTCCACTATCCCTGCCCTCCACTTTGTGCGGGTTGGTTCAGCCCCCGAATTGTTTCATTCACGATCTCTTTCCCATGTGTTATCAGGCAACCCTGAATAATCTCGTCATCCAGAGGAAGTTTCATTTGCTGAGAATCTGCATCCCAGAATTCAGTGACCAGATTCAACATGTTTGTTGAATACATCTGACTGGCATTTTTACTGACCCTTGCAGGCAGATTGCTATAGCCAATGATAGACACACCGTCAACCTCCACAACTTCATCCAGTACCGAACCCTCGACATTGCCGCCGCTCTCCACAGCCATGTCAACAATGACGCCGCCTGGTTTCATGGCAGCGACCATATCTTTGGTTACGATGCGAGGTGCCGGTCGGCCAAATAACTGGGCAGTTGTAATGACGATATCAGAGTGACTGATAACCTGCTTCATGCCTTCACGCTGCAATTCAAGCTGTTCTTCGGTTAGCTGCTTGGCATAGCCGTCTTTGGTTTGTCCCATTTCACCTAACTCGATTTCAATGAACTTCGCACCTAATGACTGGACTTGTTCTGCGACAACTGGGCGAGTATCGAAGGCTTCGACCTTTGCACCCAGTCGTTTGGCTGTTGCAATAGCCTGGAGACCAGCGACTCCAACACCTATTATGAATACCCTGGCAGGAGAAATAGTCCCGGAGGGAGTCATCATCATCGGAAGGATACCGTCTGACTGGTTTGCAGCCAGCAGTACCATTACATAGCCAGCCAGATTAGCCTGGGAGCTAAGGGCGTCCATCTTCTGGGCACGAGTGGAGCGTGGGATCATCTCCATACTGATGGCACTTACATCCTGTTGAGCGAGTGCGGTGATGAGTTCGCGTTCGTTAAAAGGATCCAGATAGCTGATGTGGATTGCCCCGGGCTTCAGGAGCGATATCTCATCCTGGGTTGGCTTTCGTACTCGAAGCACGATATCACCACCGGACAGCAGCTTGTTTCGATCATCTGCAATAACTGCACCTGCGTCTGCATATTCCTGGTTAGTGAATCCGGATTCAATTCCCAGGTTGGATTGAACTTGAACTTCAGCCCCTGCACTGATCAGCTTCCTGACTGAATCCGGTATCAGGGCGACTCGTCTTTCGCCTGGAAAGGTTTCCGATGGTACTGCTATGAGCATATTCCACCTCGTAACAACTTGGTTTTTAGTATCGATACATCAATAACAATTCTCCGGCTAAGCCGGAGGTATTTCGATAGATGGCTCCTTCAAGGTGTCATCTATCGATGCAAGCGGAACAGATCTCAATGTTGCTGGCCGAATCCCCGGTATATTTCAATCATCGAGAATCTGCACAGCAGAGCCGGGTATTTTCGCTTTCCATAATCTGCAAACAATAACAGCGAATGCCGAACTAACCCTGCCGGGTTGGATTTGCATGATGTGCACTGGACTTCGCTTTTACTGTTGGAAATAGGTTGAGGCTTTATGGCATTTCCGCTTGCCTTCCAATCAATCATGACATGTTGATTGAGCATCCATGGACCCACAAAAAATCGAGGCACAAATTAACATAAAGTGCCGGAAAATTCTATCTAATTATGGAGAAATCATGTCGACCGGACGAATTAAATTACTGCTCGGATGATCCTAGAAACCGCAGTTGAACACGAATATGGGGTGAGCGATGGGGCGTCACGGC
>CAZNFE010000261.1:0-5048 GCA_964571945.1 uncultured Pseudomonadales bacterium | reverse complement strand
CGCCTTTCCGGTAATGGTTGATCTGTATCTCTGCCAGGTAGGTCTGCTGGAGGGGGTCGAATTTCACCTGTCTGGAGAGGATTTCCAATTCGCTACCATCTGCGGCCGTTTTGCGATCGTCAGCCGCTCGAAAAGGCCTGGGGAAATCTGACTCATGGCCGGGCAACCATCTTTGCCAGGCACCGCCACTGAAGTTGGGCAAGTACCAATCGACTATAAACGCGCCTCCCGGATTAAGGTGGTGAAACACTCGCTTTAATCCTTCGAGGTCCTGCTCCCGGTCACCACCCAGACCGAATGCACCACAGTTAATGATGCTCTGATACTTCCGGGGCAATTTCAATTGATGCATCGACTGCGGGTAAAGGTTCGATTGCAGACCTTTTTCATTCACTATCCGACGACACCAGTCCAGCATATCCACCGACGCATCAGAACCATCAACCTGAAGACCCGACTGCAGATAGGGGACCAGAAGACGTCCTGTCCCGCAACCGGTATCCAGTACCGGACCACCGTACTCGTCAATGTAGCGCTTGAACAGGTCAATTTCCGGTCCGCTGTCATTGAACTCAGCCCACCACCTGGCCACCAGGCCGTAGTGCCACGTCTGTGTTTCTTCTGCCACACGACCTCCTGAAGAGCGGATATCCGTCAATGGAAAGTTCGACTAGGATGCGCAACGAAGATTCTGTTCCAACTTGCAGCGTAGCCCTTTCCTGCAGTCCTGTACGTCGCACTGGTCTGCATATCTGCAGGTCAGTTCGAGGTGGCTGACTTTACCGTCATCAATGTCCAGAAGAAAGACCAGGATAATCTCTTCCTTTTCAAGGTCAGTCTCGGCCTGATTGAGTAGCGAAATAGTGCCTATCCCCTCAACGTGTCGCTTGCGAGCATATCTTGCGACGCGAGTGAAACAATACCGTCCAATACACTTGGGATTGTGGTCGTCCATTCAATCTGAGGGAGATCCCTCACCTGCGGTTCGGGATGACATCATTAGTGCGCTATCTTCCTTCCACGGCTTGACTTGGTGTGCATAGACAGTCGAACCCTTTCTGAAATGTGCTGCTTCCTCGAGGGTCTCGACGAAAGGCATGTCCTTCGGATACAGCTTCCTGCCCCGTGGACGGGGACCAGCCTTGGAGACATGGCCCCAAAGGGGATGTCCAACGACTTCCTCTGCAATCGCAGCAGCCTCGATCAGCTTATCCAGGTCAAGACCCGTCTCGATACCCATCTCCTCGCACAGGTAGACGAAATCTTCCGTTGCTACGTGCCCGGCGCTTCTGCCATTGCCGCAATATGGGCAGCCACCAAGACCGCCGAGGGATGTATCAAAGCGGGTAACGCCCGCCTTGAGTGCCTCGTAATAACAGATATTGGTGACACCACGCTGGTTGTGCAAGTGAAGGCCGAAATCGGTAATCTCCGGCCATCTGGTCTGAATCGCCGATAGCATCTCGGTTAGCTGGTCCGGCATGCAGGCACCCATGTCATCGAGAATCCTGCAACTGGTAACAGTCAGGTCCTGCTGATGCCACCGTTCGATCACATCACTAAAAACCGCCATCGCCTGATCGAGAGCAACATCCCCCTCAAAATTAGAACCGAAAGGATTGCCGATCACGATCCCCCCTGACTGCTCCCCAGCCTGCTTCGCACGCGTCACTGTAGCGTCAGCCTGTCGCAGCATCTGCTCCGGTGTCCTGTTGTAGTTGCGCATGGCGAATATTCTGCCCACTTCGACGTGGGTCATATATTCTCTGGTTCGCACGTTAATCTTTGGATAATACTTGTCGGCCCGCGCGAAACCCTGCGCGTTGAATACCGCCGCGGTGTAGGTGACGCCGGGTTTCGGCTCAAAACGCTCCGCGATCTCGTCGATACAGGCCATCTGAGGCGTCCATTTGGGACTGACAAAGGAACCGATGGAGATGACCTTGATGCCGGTTTCTCCCAGTGCGTCGAGCAGTCTTAACTTCTCTTCCACCGGAATGTCCCTGCTCTCGATCTGCAAACCTTCCCGCATGGTGTCGTCCCTGACTTCAACCGACCTGGGCAATCTGTTCATTCTGATCTCTCCGTACTATTCGTTGGCAGCGAACCGGGCACCGGCACCCCGGTAGCTGCGGGATGAGTTCCGCCACCCATTCATGGTACATTCTACTTGGAAATCTGTCGGTGATGTTGGACAGCCTTTCCGTGACGCAGCCAAGGGAGAATCACAATGAAAGTAATTTTTGTCCTTCTCGACAGCTTGAACCGTAATTACCTGCCTGTTTACGGGAACGAATGGATGAAAGCACCCAATATTGAACGCCTTGCTGAGAAGGGACTGGTTTTCGACAATCACTGGATCGGTTCGGCCCCCTGCATGCCCGCTCGCAGGGATATCCTCACCGGAAGGTTGAATTTCCTGGAACGGAACTGGGGACCCATCGAACCCTTTGACATCCCCTTCCCCCGCCTGTTGAGAAGTGCGGGTATCCGCTCTCATATGGAAACCGACCACTACCACTACTTTCACGTGGGGGGAGAGGATTATCACACCCAGTTCGATACCTACGCCTTTCATCGTGGCCAGGAAGAGGACTGCTGGCGCTCGGCCACAACACCCCCTGCGGAACCGGAACACCTGGGCAGATGGAGCGCCCAGTACGATATGAACCGCGAAACCTTCAAGACTGCAGCGGATTATTCGACACCGAAGACATTCACCGGTGCCATCGACTGGCTGCAGTGCAACGAAGGTGCTGACGATTATGTCCTGTGGGTCGAAGGTTTCGACCCACACGAACCGTTCGACTGCCCGAAAGAATACGTGGACCAGTACGGTGACGACTGGCAGGGACCGCGCTTTGACTGGACGCCCTACCGCACTGTGGAAGAGAGTGAGGAAGCCAGCACCCATCTGCGCAGGCAGTATGCCGGTACCGTTACCATGGCAGACGAATACCTGGGGAAACTCTTCGACGAACTGGAGAGACAGGAGATTTTCGACGAAACCCTCGTAATCCTTACCACGGACCATGGCCACCTGATCGGCGAGCATGATTGCACTGGGAAGAACCGCTGGCACGTGTGGAACGAGCTCGGAAATATCCCCATGATCATTAAGCTTCCGGGTAACCTGCACGCCGGACAGAGACGCAATCAGCTTACCCAGAACATCGACATCATGCCGACACTGCTGGATTTCTTCGGTGTGGGTTTTGACCATGCCATTCACGGCGAATCCCTCAAGGATGTGCTTGAACAGGATGTACCGGTACAGCGCGAGGCGGCGCTGTATGGCTGGTACGGTATGCCGGTCAACGTGACAGACGGTTCCTATACCTACATGCGCGCCGCAGCACGCGAGGACAACGACCCGCTCTTACAGCATTTTCTGTCGCCGACATCCTACAACTTCCACGACGTATCTGGAGCCTATTTCTTCAGGGAACCGGAGTTGGGACAGTTCCTGCCCTACACGGATCTGCCGGTTCTGCGTACACGATGGAAAATGCGACGCACGAGCATCGTCAAAGACACGCAGCTATTCAATATCGAGGAAGATCCCGGTCAACTAAACAACCTGGCAGGGGCGGACATCGAAGCAAAATACGTCGAGTTACTGCAGCAGACCATGCAGAAGATGGATGCTCCCGAATCACAATACGTACGACTGGGGTTAGTGTGATGGAACTATGGACTTTACAGAACGCCTCACCCAGAGGCATCCAGCATGTAGCCCGGCAGAACGAGGATGCAGGCTGGGATGGTCTGGTTGTGGTTGACTCACAGAACCTGTCGGGGGACTGTTACGTTGCCCTGACGATGGCCGCAAACGCAACCCAGCGAATCGGCATCGGCCCCGGCGTAACCAATTCGGTTACTCGAACTGCGGCGGTCACAGCATCGGCCATTACCAGTATTCAGAGACTTTCAAAAGGTCGCGCAGTCCTCGGAATTGGACGGGGTGATTCGGCTCTGGCTCACATAGGCCGCGGACCTGCACGCTTATCGCAGTTCGAGACCTATCTGCGTCACCTGCAGATATACCTTGCCGGTGGCGCCGTGCCTTTTGATGAGATTGATATTCCGAATCATGCAGCAAACCCGGTCGACCATCTGGGACTGTCCGATGCGCCCACCGACAGCAGCATCGAATGGATTAACGATGCGCAGAAAGTACCGGTTGAGGTCGCAGCATCCGGGCCCAAGGTGATTGCCATTGCTGCCAGGCATGCAGACCGGATCATGTTTACCGTCGGAGCAGATCCTGAGCGCATAACCTGGGGCATCGAAGTCGCACGCAAAGCACGAAGGGATGCGAATCTCGATCCCGATGATCTCTGCTTGGGCGCTTACGTGAATTGCGCTTGCGATAGCAACATAGAGACAGCACGCGAACTGGTTAAGGGCGGCCTGACAACGTTCGCCCGATTCTCCGTCATGCATGGAGAGGTATCAGGACCACTCTCTGCTGACCAGCACGAGGTACTGAGTAGTCTGCATGATGCATACGATATGCGAAAGCACACCCGCGGTGATTCGCCTCAGGCCGGAATGCTGACCGATGAGTTTATCGATCGCTTTGCCGTAGCCGGATCGCCCGAACACTGCATCAGCCGTTTGCAGGAATTGCAGGATCTTGGACTCGAAAAGCTGATCATCAGCGGCCCGATCAGTGGTAAGCGTGACGGCAGCCTTACATTGATGGAAAGTGAGGTGCTTCCAGCACTAGCGAGTTAAGAAATCTGCAGGGGCGTTACTCCGGCGACAACATTTCCGCCAACAGCTTCTCCAACTATTCCGCCACATGTGGACCGAGGGACGCCGATTCCTCGTAATCGTTGTTGCGTCCTGTCTTCCATTCATCTCTTGGAATGAAATAGCCCAGACAACCACCGTTCAGACCCAACAGCATCTTAGCGGGATACGTGAGTTGCTGTTTCAGGGCTAAACCGCTGCGGGTTATTGATGTCTCGCGGGCATCCAATCGGGACAACCGGCATCAACCTGACTCACTTTGCAACCGGTTGGCTGCCTGCTACTACCAC
>CAZNFE010000260.1:1937-5050 GCA_964571945.1 uncultured Pseudomonadales bacterium | reverse complement strand
CTCACTGGTGAAAGAGGGAACCCCGGAGGGGTGTGAGCCATCTGAGAAAAAGACTGCTGAGCCTCCAGGGGGCAGGGAATTTTTCAGGGCTTGACCAGGGTTTGACGGAGGATTGTTTTTACAGATGAGACGCGAGAATGCTCGAGTTGATCGCTCAAAACTGGACTCTATTCCTCCGGATACCAGGTGCCATCCGGATTCAGGCGTATCCAGGGTTGCGAGAACCAGTAGTAACGACGTTCTTCTGGTGCGTTGAGATCATCTTCCAGGTCGTCATTAAACGGGATTTGATGTCCGGGCATTTGTTTTATTGGCATAGTGCAATTGTAACGGGAGCGACCGATCACGAGCGGAAGATTGGACCTTGTTCGGAATCCGGAATCTAACAGGTCCAGTGCCTTGTTTCTTCCCTGGTGACTGGTATAGCAAGCCAATTGCTTAATGAGATAGTTGCCGGGTGCTAATTTCACTTCAAGAAATGGCCGGTCCTCATTGACCGAAAGTACAGGATTGGGTAGCGCACTCCGGATTGGAAATGGCAGGGTTGCGAGCTTCAGCTTCAGAGCAGTCAGGTCACTATAGATGCCGGATAACGGAAACCTTGGTAGCGCCTGTAGATCCGAATCATAGGCCACTGGCCCTGACTGTTGTCCAAACGCGAACATACCCAGGTCTTTGGCAATAGCCCGAATGGCGTCATCATATTCACCATATGGGTAGGCGAGCAAATTGCTATCGACCCCGGTTTCCTGTTCGATTTTAGTTCGGGCACCCTGAATTTCCCGGATTACGCCAAGTCGCCACTGTTGCATGGTCTCGCCTGCGGACCGTCGTAACAGATGAGGGTGGTTCATTGTATGATTAGCAATCAGAGCACCCTCAGCCTGAATTTCTCTTAGTTGTGACCATGACATATATAAACTGGGATTGGATTCGATGAGATTGCTGGAAACGAATACTGTGTAAGACCAATTCAAATCTCTCAATAGTGGTCTTGCTGTCGTGTAGACGCTTTGATATGCATCATCAAAGGTAATCGCAACGGTCCTGTCCGGGATCAGGTCATGTTGACTGATAGCCGCCATGATGTGATCCAGTGACCATACCTTGAATTTGTACCTTCGCAGATAATCAAGATGTGCTTTAAATTGTTCGGGTTGAATGCTGGTAATCGCTGGAGTTTCATCCGAGACATGGTGATACTGCAGGATAACGGCATGAACTGGTATCTCTGGTGACGCGCTGACCGGTTGATCAAATAGTGCCAGCCACAGGATGCAGAGTTGCACGCAGGTTTTCTTTCTGCTCTTCATGATTGTGTTTGTGTGGGATGCAGTACAGCGATTATGACAGATTCCTTGCCTGGAAATGTGTAAAATGCCTTTCTTTTTTGATCGTTACGGCGATCGAGAAACGCCTGGCCGATGAGATTATCACATGCGAGATGTACGTAAGAACAAACTGGAAGAGAATAAGCTGCAAAAGAAACTCCGCAGGTTAGTTGGTAAAGCAATACATGATTTCAACATGATCGAAGCGGGCGACCGCGTCATGGTGTGTGTGTCGGGTGGGAAGGACTCTTTTGTTATGCTCGATATTTTGCGTAATCTGCAGCGCCACGCGCCGATCAGGTTCGATATACATGCGGTCAATCTCGATCAGAAACAGCCTGGATTCCCAGCCGATGTATTACCTCGATACCTGGAAAACATCGGTGTGTCCTATGAAATTCTTGAGGAAGATACCTATAGCCTGGTGAAGCAACTGGTACCGGCAGGGAAAACCTATTGCGGCTGGTGCTCGCGATTTCGCAGAGGAATATTGTACCGGTATGCCAGGCGACATGGTTTTAACAAGATCGCCCTCGGTCATCATCGGGACGATATAGTAGAGACCCTCTTTTTGAATATGTTTTATGGTGGCAAGCTGAAAGCGATGCCGCCAAAATTGTTGAGTGATGACGGATCCAACATCGTTATTCGGCCGCTCAGCTATGTAGCAGAAAAAGATATCGAGCGGTATGCCCACACGAGAGAGTACCCGATCATTCCGTGCAACCTGTGTGGATCACAGGATAATCTCCAACGGCAGGCCATAAAGGTGATGTTGCAGAAGTGGGAAAAGGAACACCCGGGAAGAATGAATACAATTTTCAGAAGTATTGGTGATCTGGTCCCATCCCACCTGGCCGATACCAGCGCCTATGATTTTGCATCAATGGTACAAGACTCGAGAGCGTTGAACCCGGGCGGAGCAGACAGCAGAATTCTTTATCGCGAGTCGTGATAAGCCCGGTTGTTCCGGGATAAAGTAGAGCTTAGCAACGTTGTTCGCTTCAGTTTTCACCGAGATCACACTGCTGGATAGAATTAACAAGTGAATTAAGTCGATCCTCGAATTGAGCAATCAGTGGTTGCCAGTTCTCCAGTTCACCAGCAGCGATTGCTCGCTCGAGTTGTCTGGAAGCGTGCATTAAATCGTCTGCGGCAAAACTGCCAGCCACACCCGCGATATTATGTGCCAATCTTTCTGCGGTTCCGATTTCGTTTGCCGATAACTGCTGTTTGAGTGTCTGCGGTGCATCCTGATAGTAACCAACAAAGTCGCCTAACAGGCGCCGGAACAACTCGGAATTTTCATTGTGGTTCTTAAGTGCCCGGGCCAGGTCAAGTTCGGGTATGTCGAGCTGTGGTTGACTTGCATCGACCTGATTTTTGGCCGGGCTTACAATGTCACTGTCAGTTGCATAAAAACGACTATCGATTAGTTCCGTCAATTGATCCAATAGCCTGTCAAAATCAACCGGTTTGGTCACATACTGGTTGCAGCCCAGAGCCAGTGCTTTGTCGATTTCGTGTTTTAGTACTCCAGCGGATATAGCGATGATTGGAATGTGATCGTAATTTCGATTCTGACGGATGATCCTGGTAGCTTCCAAACCATCCATGTGGGGCATTCGTATATCCATCAGGATAGCCGCGAATTCCTGGGATTCAACACAATTAACTGCTTGCTGGCCGTCATTTGCCAAAGTGACTTTCATCCCGGCATTTTTCAGTACTTCGTGAGCGAGAGCCTGGTTGATCAAATTATCTTCAACCAACAAGATGGGT